>JBGUVT010000093.1:0-2254 GCA_045220485.1 Anaerovoracaceae bacterium
TGTTGTTTGCAGCATCTTAGTTAATGCCTTTTTGCCCCCAAAACGCTATAAGAATTATTTCCCACCATCGTCGCCACCATCGTCACCTTCGCCCTGTTCGAGCATGCCCCTGACGCGCTTATCAAAGTCTGAGTCAATGCGCTGCGTTCGGTTAAAAATGTCGTACTCGCGCTCAGCCTTGTCTTTTGCCTGCTTAGCGGACACGCTTCCCTTGTCTGGAAGTATCTCATATCGCCTAAAAGCGAGGAACTCGTTGACGCTGGCTGCGAACTGCTCCATGTTGAATGTGTTTTCACGTTCGATAAGGTCTTCGATGTAGTCGAAATAACCTGAGACTGCTCGCTCGAGCTGGCGAATCTCTTTCTCGGTCAGGTAGTTTTTTGCCACAGACACGTCAGACTTAAGGATGCGCCCATCGGGGGAGTTCTTCCATGTGGTCAAACCCATGTGCTCCTTAGCGTGGTCTGCCTTGGTGTAGATTATTTCGGCAGCCGTCTGCCCAGTGATGGCATAATGAAAGCGATTCTGAACCATGGCATAAAATTCTCGTGTTGTAGGCGAATTCCTGTCATAGTCGGTGCTGCACTCGGCATAGATGTCCGTTATTTGCTGCCAGATCCTGCGCTCGCTGGCGCGGATGGAACGCACCCTCTCCAGCAGTTCGCGGAAGTAGTCTTTGCCGAACACAGCGATTCCCTGTTTCAACCTATCGTCGTCAAGTACGAATCCCTTGCGGATATACTCGTTGAGTATCTTGGTGGCCCACTGGCGAAATCTGGTCGCTCTAAGCGAGGACACGCGGTAGCCTACAGCGATAATGGCGTCAAGACTATAAAAGGCTACTGGCTTATCGGAATTTGCAATTTGCATTTTTTGCAAACTGCTTTTTTCATCCAGCTCACCACTATCAAAGATATTACTCAAATGACGGGAAATGCCGGAAGTATCTACCCCGAAGAGTTGTGACATCGCCTTCTGTGTGCACCAGATAGTGTCGTCCTTGATTACCACTTGGACTTTACCATCATCCTCGGGCAGGTTGTATAACAAAAACTGTATTTCGTTGCTCATGTCTCTGTAATATAATAGTTTTATTACGCTTCTTTCGTTGCACAAATGTAACAATAAAATCCCAAATATCAAAGGAAAAGTGCAGAATTGCCGAAATCCTCAATGGCTAAACACTGAAATATGCCGAATTTCTCAATAGTTGAGTGCCGAAAAATGCCGAAATTCTCAAAGATTGAATACTAGATTGTACCAAAATGTTTTAGTGGAAAACCTACGAAAATACGCAAATGTTTCAATTTCGTTTGGTCATTTGGCATTATGTGTTTGTAGCCATAGACTCCAACAATCCTTTGAGATAAGTAAAACACCTCGGGCGAAATCTATCCATTTTTGTTAGATTTCGCCCGAAAAATGACGTAATCAGATAAGATTCTACTTGAAGTCGTTTATAATAGATCGCCAATATGTTTTAGTCTGGCTATTCCATACAAGGCTTGGGTTTGTCCGTAGTATGCCAATACATCAGGGATGACATCAGGGACGCTACCACGAGATATTTTCTTAACCTCATCTTCATTTATTTTCCACCACTCATTGATAATGTAAACATTATTAATTGGAGGTTTTTTGTTAGTTCTATTTTCGAGATTCTTTTCACCAATCGTAATTTTCGCCAATTCGCTAGTGATGATGTTTTCGCAGATTCGAACATCATGCTCTTTAGCCTTGACATTGGCGATAGTCCCTATCCATATTTGAAGAATTACATTCTGCCTGTTTTCATAGTCATGAATGTGATGATCATGATTCTTCAAGCGTTTACCAACTGTTTGTCTGACAGTCATTCCACAATAATACTTATCACTTTTGCCAGTTTGTTTAGCTTGAAAAACATATAAGTTGAATTTATCAGAACGAGTATCTTCCCATTTCTTCAGTTCTTCTTTGGAAAAGAATGGACCATACCATTCTATAAGATATGTATCACTTTTTTGCATGATATTATTAAGAAAACTTGATTTATGGTTGTATAGATGAATCTTATTTGCCCCAAATTTTAATTGGCGAATATATTAAGCATTGATAATCAATAACTTATACATTAAACGGTAGAGAGGTGGATTGAGGGTTGGACAATGTCAGAAATAAGGAGGCAAAATTAACGTATTTAACCTTTGTTTTATTCAAATGCATAATATTATTTCCCAAAAGCCTCCCCAATTTTCTTCAGCCCAGCTTCCAT
>JBGUVT010000094.1:0-3668 GCA_045220485.1 Anaerovoracaceae bacterium
CAGGGTCGCCAGAAACCGCCGGAAACCGCTGAAAAGTGAAGAACTCATCCAAAGGCGAAGGAAGGAATATGCGGTAAAACGCATAACAGAGCAGAATGCGAACAGAGGTGGTTTTCAGCGTGTATTTGCGATCGTCAAAGATTCCCGCCCGGATAAAACAGCACGCAGAACAGGCGGAGTACTTGCAGGCGTTGCCAGGGGTACAAAGGCAATATTCGGCACCTTGTCCATAAGCGGCGCTGTTGCTGTAGGCATCATCGTGATCATGGTGCTGTTCGGAGCTGCTTCCAATATGACCGAGGATGGATATTATATCGATGGGACCGGCGATACCGCGATAGTTGAAGTGGCCAGGGCACAGCTTGGCAATGTTGGCGGAGATAAGTTCTGGAAATGGTACGGATTCAAGACCCATGTGCACTGGTGCGCCTGCTTTGTCAGCTGGTGCGCGGATCAGTGCGGCTATATAGACGCAGGCTTGATGCCTAAGTTCGCAGGCTGCGATACCGGAGTCAGCTGGTATAAATCACATCACAGGTGGGCAGGAGGAGGTTATACCCCGCATCCCGGGGATATCATCTTCTTTGACTTTGAGAGAGATGGGGTGATAGATCATGTCGGGATCGTTGAGACCTGCGACGGAAAAAGTCTCACTACTATAGAGGGCAATTACAGTAATGCGTGCAAACGTGCTTCATACGGAGTAGGCGACCGTCGGATAGCAGGCTATGGCCTGTCTGTATCCGTTTCGGCTCATGCTTCGTCAGCGATTTTCGAAAGAGCGATCGGCTGGGCAAATCTGGTAGCCAATGATGACAGTTATCATTATGTGCACTGGAAAAGCGGAGACAGCAAGACACAGGAGTGTCCTGTCTGCAATAAGCATTCAAAAGGGGAATACCGCGGATGGAACTGTATCGGCTTCGCATTCGCCTGCTGGAAGCACGGCGCGGGAATCAACAGCAGATGCAGCTGCGGTGTCATCGATGACGGGACATGGAACAGGCTTCTCAGTTGCAGCTCTGACGCGGAAGCCGACAGAATCGCTTCTGGAAGAACTGGAGTTAAATGCAAGGTGATCCGAAACGGCGGAGCTGCGATCCCTTTAAGCATGCTGAGACCGGGAGATATAGTGTCTTTATACTCCGGGAGCGGCTACTACCACACCATCTTCTATGAAGGGAACGGGCTGTATGCTGACTGTACAAGTGGAAGGAGCGACAATATAAAGTCAGGAAATACCCTTTCAGCCGGTACCAAATCACGGATAAAGGTTGCTATAAGATATGTTGGATAAGACTGACGAACAGTAGCATTTTATCAGGAAATGTCGTATACTCTGCAAGGCTGCTGCGGGAAGTTCCCCGGCGGCCTGCAGATACGACATTCAATAACACTACAGATACAAAAAGGAGAAAACAGAAATGACAAAGGTAGAATTCGTGGAAAAGTATGCAGAGAAGACCGGCATGAGTAAAAAGGACGCTGCAGAAGCAGTAAAGGCTTTCTTCGAGGTAACTGCTGATGCACTGAAGGCAGGCGATAAGGTAGTATTCCCTGGCACATTCAAGGCTGAGGTTACCGAGAGAGCAGAAAGAACAGGTCGTAATCCGATCACAGGCGCAGAGATGGTGATCCCTGCAAAGAAGGTTATCAAGGTTAAGTTCTCAGATAAGCTGCTGGGCTGATTGTGGTAATAACAAAAAATAGCAGAGACATAAGGTCGCTCATTGAACCATGTGTCTCTGTTATTTATTATGCTGACTTTTTCAAAGCTATAGGTTCTCAGATAAAGGCACATAAACCATGTCTAAATAGCGACAAATCATAACAAACTAATTGTACTGGGCAAGAAATCATGATACATTATCTAATGGATTGTTGTTCCATTTTTTGACTAGGAGAAATCGGATATGGATATGGCGAATGTTGAACGTTGGATCGGCTTGGAAGAAGCAGCCGAATACTTAGGAATAAAACCTTCAACATTGAGGGATTGGTTAAGGAAAAAGAAAGATATTCCTGCAAAGAAAATCGGTAAACAGTGGAAATTTAAATGCTCCGAATTGGATGCGTGGGTTAATAGTGGAAAGAGTGCATATTAAAACGGAGTGAAAATTAAATGTTAAGAATAGGTAATAAGCCAATAGATTACGAGAGCTACGTAGCCTCGTATTTAGACGAGGTTTTCTCAAAAATAAGAATAGTTGACAACTCTTTGGACAAAGAGGAAATCCGTGATCTTGTTGCAGATTATTTTGTTCAAAAGTTCTATAGAGAAGAAAACCTTCAATACGATTATGATTTCATAGATCTATTCTGCGGAGCTGGCGGTTTATCTGTCGGGCTTGAGCATGAAGGATTTAGACCTATAGCTGCAGTTGACAATAATAAAGCCGCAATAACAACATACAAGTTTAATAGGCCTTGGCTTGGGAATGAGAATGTTCATGAGGAGGACATTCGTGAACTGTTGAACCCAGATATTTTTCCTCATGTTCCGCTGATTGTTGGCGGCCCGCCATGCCAAGGCTTCAGCATAGTAAATAAGCATAAAAAGGATCATGACGAAAGAAACGAACTATACCGTTTTTACGTTCATTCTGTTGATATTGCTAGACCTCAGGTCTTTCTAATGGAGAATGTTGAGGGCATTCTAAAACTATATGACATAATAAAAAATGACTTTGAGCATATTGGTTATATTACTTGCAACCCTATCGTCCTTAACACAAAGGACTTTGGGTTTCCTCAAAGTCGTAAAAGAGCATTTATCATTGGATTTCAAGAAGAAAATGCTGATATAGCAGCGGAATTGTACGATAGTTTTAATGAGACAATTAATGGATGCAAGTTGGGAAGGCAATACTCCCTATGGGATGCAATAGGGGATCTTCCGCCGTTAGATGCAAAAACTGCTAAGAATTCCACATGTTATGAGAGCGCAGCATGGGGGTATACATGTGCTGGATTAATGAGATCTGACACAGAGTATGTGAGGTTTATAAATGATAGGCTCCCACTGCTGATACCGCTTCTTAACCATAGGAGTAAGTACAACAATGAGAGAGATATTCAAATCTATCGTTTACTTAATCAGGGAGAAAAATCTGATGCAGAAAGTATACAGGACATAAACCCATATAAGAGTAGATCAGATATATTTAGGGACAAATTTCATAAGTTAGTTGCTGATGACCCATGTAAAGCCATGACGGCACATATGTACTATGACTGCAATATGTATATTCATCCATATCAGGCAAGAGGATTAACTCCTAGAGAGGCCGCAAGAATTCAAGGCTTTCCAGACGATTACTTCTTCTTCGGATCACCGAATGAATGGTATAGGCAAATTGGAAACGCTGTAAGCCCTTTAATGGCAAGAGTTTTGGGAAGAGGGCTTAAGGTAATATTAGACAGGATAAACGGATATGAAGGAAATCATTAGATTCTTTGACTGCTTTGCGGGCATAGGTGGTTTTTATCAAGGGGCTATGCGAATAAAGAACGATAAGTACTCATTTAAGCATGTTGCTTATTGTGAAGTTGAGAAAAATGCCCAACGCTTTTATGAGAAGGCATGCGCTGCTGAAGGCGTTCAGTTTATTAGTGATGTAAAGGATATTAAAACAAAGAATAATCCAGAAGGCACGGAAGTGGTTGAA
>JBGUVT010000095.1:0-4724 GCA_045220485.1 Anaerovoracaceae bacterium
TTTCGATGCGGCGTTAGGAGCAATCGCCTCAGCTCCGTTATTCTGTTCCGCGCAGCCTGTAATTAATACAAGCACCATTATAATAAAGGCTGTAATTGATCTCTTCTGTACTTTCATATTGATTTCTGTTCCTTTTTCCTTGCTCGCATACAACTATACCATGTCATATCTTTTATCCAGTCTTATTAGTTGATCTTTCCTGACCGCGCTCGGACATATCATTATGCTTATTGATTCCCGTATCGTTATTCGCAACCATCTACTGTGCGGTGGCAAGTGATGACAGCCTGATATTGTCCACCGTAATTGAAAAGGCATCTATTTTGCTAAGATATTCCAAAACTGCTTTCTTGCTTCCGCCTATACAGTACTTATCAGTCATAAGCACATCGATTTTTTCCGCATTTTCAAGAGCATCATTGATCCACTCTTCGCCTGTTCCGCTCATGTTGTCAATTATAAACTGCATTCCTTCCAGCATAGCTTTGTTATCGCTGATCAGCCTCAGATTCTTCATATAATGATCTTTCAGCACATCCTCCGTGATCTCATCTATATATTCTCCGTTTTCGTCGAATCCTCTGACAGCCTCTACAGATATTCCGCCTGTAAATATCGGTGCGCCTGATCTGCCTGTGTCCTTATCGGGCATTACTTCTGCCCAATACAGCTCAAAATCCTCAGCCTCCATATCTATCAATTCCATGATAGGCTTCGCTTTTTGATCCATCACGGATAGACATATATAGCATGAGTCGGGAAGCTCATTCAGATCCCTTATTGTATCTGTCATCGTTTCTCTGCTATTAGCGATCCATGAATCCTCCTCGGCCTGCGTGTCGAACGTATGTATGAGGTCTGTGAAACGATACCAGTTATCGGAATACCCGTCCGGGTCGCTCTTGATCTCCATGAATCCTTTATCCATTTCAAGCTGCATGTTCTCGACACCATAGCGCGATTTATGCCCGTCTTTTATCATATTAAGTTTGATCTCGTACTTTGAGAAGCCCTTCTTCTCGACAGTCGGCGCCATAGCAACTCTTACATAAGGAAAATTGAGTTCGTAATAAGCTCCGAGAACAGCGCCTAGCTTCAGTTCTTTCCTCTCTCTATCGGAAATATCTATTTCGTTTGGATCATATCCGGCAATATTCATAACTGATGTGTCATCAGCCTTGCATTCAAGAGGATTGGTATATAAAGCATTCATTACAGGACTGATGCAGGCAAATACAAGTGCCATCACCAGAAGCACTGCCGCAACGACCTTGCCTGCAGCTATCATAATGCGTCTGTCAATGGCCTTCTCGAGCTTTCTGGCTGCTTCTTTATCATATCCCTTAGAGGCTTCAGCCTTCATTTCATTTAATGTTTCGTCTATGTTTATCATCTCCGCTCCTCCCGATCATCACCTGCGGCCATCTTTTTAAGTTCTTTAACTGCTCTTGATCTTATTTGTCTCACATTACTTCTGCTTATCCCGAGCGCAGCCGCAATCTCCTCATCACCGTCTTCAATATATACATATCTGATCATGACCTCGCGTTGCCTTATAGGCAGCCTGGCTATCATGGCAGCAAGTTTCGCCCTTTCCTCATCTTCTATAAACTCCTGCAGAAGATCTGTTCCAGAGCCTATATCAATATCTGATATGGATATGTCCGCAACGAGTCGATTGCGTCTGCAATGATCATAAAATTCATTTCTCATAACAGTGCAGCACCAGGCAAGAAAACTCCCATTCTGCTTGTATGACAACATTGCCTTTAAAAACGCGTCGTGTACAATATCTTCTGCCAAGCTCCGATCATGAGTATATGAGCACGCTATAACCATAAGGCGGTCATAATATTCAATATACTTTTGTTCGATGAAATGATTCACTTCTGTCAGTATGTTCTCCTGTAGTACTCATCCTACATATATATAACGTTAACACAATCATTTTGTGACATGCTTTAGTTTTATTTCTTTAATGGAATCACTATTTCACAGGAGGAATCGATGATTTCATTTCTTGTTTCAGTTGTTAAGGATTTTGCAGAACTCGTATCCGATAAATATAAGGCGATGATGATGAAACTTTCGCTTCAGATAACCGGCAGCAGGGAGGACGCTGAGGAGGCCGTTCAGGATGCTCTGCTTTCCGTTCACAGAAACCAGCGAAAGATAACAGATATCAATTCTGCAGATGCAAGAAACTATATTTACACGGTCACAAAGAATGCCGCCCTTAAGATACGCAGGCAGCAGGCAAAACATGATTCTGATGTCACATTTTCTGATGTAGAAGGATTTATTAATATAGAAGGACAGCCGGATATTGATGCATTCAAGGATGAATACGGCTTCTCAGAAGAGGTCGCCGATGCCCTTAAACTTCTTAGCAATGAGGACCGGGATCTCATATGTTATTACTAACACTGCTCGGAAGGTCATTCATCACACCAACCGGATGAACGTTTACAGACTCCCCTTTGGATGCTTTCAGCAGCGTCCTTATTAGTGTAATAACAACTATGATGCCAAGGACAGCACCTATAATGATTCCTATCTTATCGGAAATAAATTCTAATGCATCAATCATTAGTTCGCCCTTTTTTATTCTCTGTTACCAATTGCCTTCCGTTATTAATCTTTCGATAATAGCAACACCTGCTGTTGTTACCACATTTGACACTATGATCGTCAGTTGAAGCACTCTCTTATCCTGCACTTTGGTTTTTGAGCACGTTGTAAACTATCGGCATCTCAACAAGTAATGTAATAAGCAGAAAAACTCCGCTCACGATATAATGCGGGCCGGAATCAAGAATGTGTTCGAAAGTCCCATACCAGGAAAGATCCGCCTTCAGAAATGCATACGGAAGAAGAAATGATGCTGCATTTGCTACCATAACAGTCCCTAATACTTTGAAGGCGTGCCCGGTCTTGGGTATGAAACAGATGCACAGCCATTCTATCAGGATCGTCCCCAATGCGACCCACGGCAATATATCAAATGGTCGTTTCTCGGATATCCATACCCATGATGAATCAGCGAAAGCATTCACAGGCAACAGCATCATAAGCACCATTATCACGATCAATATTCTCAACGGTGTTTTGCTCTTTTTCATTTCAAAACCACCTTATCAGTAAAACCACCGGCTTGGTATCAGGTACAGGTATGGAGCTGTGAAGAGCGCCAGCCTGAATGCTGCTTGCTTTACTTGCTCATGATCCAGTTCTGTCTTTCCAAGAATCCTTTTGTCCAGATTGTAGATGCATGCAGCAGAAAGTGCAATTGCAGCAATAATGATCAGGACAGCCAGTACATTTGTAAAAGGATCAAACATGATCCCCTCTCCTGCCATCTGAAGGAAAGAAAAGCGTTTGCCACCTAATCCAGACAATAGCTGCGAAACAAAAAACAGTGCAATAACTCCCACAAAGTCGCCCAGGAATCCTGCCAGGCATACCTTCCAAGTGTTTTTCCTGCAAAACAGTCCTTTGTCAGGTAAATTGCCAAGACCCCATTTCAGTACTATCCTGTCGATCAGATAATTCGCAGGAATCAGTATCAGCCACAGGTATGACGGGAAGAACACCAGCAACCAGATAGGAAATAAAATATTATATAGTATTTTATCGCTATTCCTCATCATTTTGCATCTCTCGCTTTCGATCATGCAAGTACTCTCGCATTGTCTTCACTCCCGGTATGATCCATACCGAGATAATTATTCCTAATACAAGATTATCGCCATTGGTAATTAAACAGTTTACTACCGTATATAAACCACAGCATCCAAGACCTATTTGCATTATTGCCCATATCATTTTCCTCATTTATTTCAATGTCAGCGGCCCCTTCCGTATCGTATCCTTCCTAGCTTTATAATCCTCCAGGCATAGTCTGATCCTTATCATGCAGACAGTTGTTATAACTACTATAGATACAAGCAGCATTAAACCCGAAGTAATAACGATTTCCATTATTTATTATATTCCCTTTCCGAAGGACATCGCACTGCAGGAATCCCCCCACATTTTTGATCAATTTGCTGCCGCCGATACTGTTAAACTGATTTGTTCGCCTTCCTTTATTTCTTCACCCGGCAGCGGATCCTGATTGCTGACAATCTCCTTGCCGGTATCATTGCTCTCCACATACTCTATGTTGCCGACAATAAGGCCGCTCGCCTTGATAGCGGCCTTTGCATCTTCCAATTCCATGCCTACCACATCCGGCACCAGCAAAGCAGATGAATTGTCTTTTTCAGCTTCTGTGGCAGAACCCGAACATGATGATCCAATCAAAAGCACTAATACGGCTATTATTATCAAAAGTGTTTTTCTCATTTTTGTGAGCTCCTTTCAATTTCTCTGACTATCATCCTTCATCTAAATAAATCCCGTGCAGTCATGAAATGTGACATGTTTTGATAATTCTTTTTTCGCGCTATAATGGAATCACTATCTCACAGGAGGAATCGATGATTTCATTTCTTGTTTCAGTTGTAAAGGATTTTGCAGAACTCGCATCCGATAAATATAAGGCGATGATGATGAAGCTTTCGCTTCAGATAACCGGCAGCAGAGAGGACGCTGAGGAGGCCGTTCAGGATGCTCTGCTTTCCGTTCACAGAAACCAGCGAAAGATAACGGATATCAATTCCGCAGATGCAAGAAACTATATTTACACAGTCACAAAGAATGCCGCCCTTAAGATACGCAGG
>JBGUVT010000096.1:0-3174 GCA_045220485.1 Anaerovoracaceae bacterium
TCGTTGGCATTGAAGTTGATGATAGACAAGTCTGACTGCGCGAATTTAGCAGCCAGAGATAAGTTGGGGTTTACTTTTATTGCTTCCATTATATAACGTTTTTAATATGAGTTTTCAGAAGATATACAGATATTTTATCCAAGAACAAGAGTTCATTGCCTTGTCCTTTTACGGGACACTTATCCAGTTTCTGGTACAGTTCCGGCATGTCTTGCGCGATGTCCCGCATCAGCTGTTGCTGTCCCGTAGAGAGTGCAGCCATAGATAGCTCGTCGATGGTGAAGTACGGCTGCATGAGCATCCATCGATAGTTCCGTGCGATGACCGGATTGATCTTCAGTCCGTTCATAATCTGGTCACGGCATACCTCAGCGTTCTGTAAGATACGGCGGTTATAACGCATCGTCATATATGTCGCTATCTCGTCGATGGAAGCGAAGGAGTCATCCCCAGAGCCATAGAACGTATTACAGATACGAGCCGTCTGTTCCGTCAGTTCCTGCAGTTTCTGCTGAGAAACCAGAGGCAGGAACTGGAGCATGGAACGGAAGCATATATCCTCCTTCTTCAGGAAGTCACGGAATATCTCACGGCTTGAGATATGCATATAGTCCGGATTAGCCAGTAGCTTGTCATATTCCTGAAGTGTCTTATCCAGGTCTTTGTATGTCGCATTGTTATCCAGCTTGGCAAAGAACCTGTCAGCCTGTTTAGCGAATTTCTCGTCAACGAATTTGCTGGCACCACCAACCGTATTCGTCTTGATATACACCACATCAGCCAGACTGCGAGGCTTGGACAGAGCCAGTCTGACGATCTCCTTACGCAGTGAATCACTGACCGAAAGCACCTCGTCCTGCATCTTCGTGTTAGCGGCATAAGCCGTATCACGGACAGAGAAGGAGATGATGGAATCCTCCATCTGCTCAGTCAGGTTGATATACTCTATCAGTTCATCCACAGACGCGCTGCTCTTCGACTGCAGGATCTTCAGC
Source organism: Anaerovoracaceae bacterium (assembly GCA_045220485.1). Taxonomy (GTDB): domain Bacteria; phylum Bacillota; class Clostridia; order Peptostreptococcales; family Anaerovoracaceae; genus Crickella. The sequence goes on from JBGUVT010000096.1 coordinate 996, forward strand.
TCAGACCTGCAGACATACAATGCGCCATTCACATCCTTCACACGGACACCGTTCTTCTGGCATCCGGACAACACCGCCAAGACAGCCAAAGCCACCAAGGCAGTGTATGTTTTCAAACATGTTTTCTTGATCATAATCGGGAATTTTAAATAAGAAAGCGGATGTGCAAGTGCCAAATAACACCGGGCACACCCGCGAAATAATAATTAGATGAAAAATAGTATCTACTCAGTCTGTTTGGTCCCGCCATGAGAATCCGCAGATGCCGGAATCTCAGCAGCAGGCTTCACGTTCATGCCTCCTTTCTCTAAAGATTTGATGATTTTCAACTTTGTTTCCTTCAACAACTTTGTCAGTTCATTGAACACGTCGATGTCGACTCCCTTGCATTCCTCCATGCCGAAAAGCACGGTTGCCTGCTTGTCGTCGAGCTTGATTTGGAAATTAAATACTGCTTTCATTTTGCTTAAAATTTGATTGAAATCCTGAAATAAATGCTGCAAGGGAACGGCAAAAAAAGAACTCGAAAGGGATTTTGCAGAAAACTTTTCATTTTTAACATTTCGCCCACGAAAGCCCAGACACGACGATAGCTGTCGCCCAACAATCAGAAGGGAGACACCAGAAAAAGACACCAGAACAAGCCTGTTCAGCGGTCTCTGTAGTGGCTGTCCTTAGACCATCCAGTGAGGATAGCCTTAGTAAAACGCCACAGTATATAGAGCACAATCAGTTGCATAGTATCATCAATTTATGTTCATTACAGGCAGCCAGGAATACCCATCAGCCGCCGTTATTACTCACTCATATTGCCTCACACTCACTTGTCGGAATGCAAGATTTATCGGATCTCCTGGAAGTGCAGACTTTCTTTTTGTTTAAGCGATGTCACTTCGGAGAAGCTTTTTTTTCATCGGCATATCCTATCAGTTATAGACTTTTCTTTGTGCCAGGAATAAGAGAGGTGAGTTGATGAAAGGGCAAGGAATTTCGGCAGGAAGTTCATTCATTAACTTGCTCCCGAAATAGCCTGCGGTACTTGCCTATTCATCAAGCCTCTCTACCTTTGCACAGGGGAAAGTCGTCAATAACGGATAGCAGTTATACCGTCAGAAAGGCGCCGACGAAGTCCTACAGGGTATATCACAAAAGAAGGAAGGGGTTGGGTGGTCGGGAGATGATACCAAGAATAGAGCATAGTGAAACAAAGCCATAAGTCCAAGAGAACAGGCAGACAAACAGCGGTCTTGTCCCCGAAGAGGGATATGTCCGCGTCTGCCCAGTGCTCATAGCAGGCTTTTGTTCTTCTCGTAACACCTTTCGTTATGAGAGATACAAGAGCTTACTATGAGCACGAAGCCAGTAGCGTCAAAGTAAGCCATCCACCTCACAGCAGCCCCCAATACAGCAAGCCGCTGCCATCATCAATCCTTTCTGGAATGTATCTTTCAAATGGCGTTGAAGACTGTCATTCGAGAAATACTTGGAGGAAAGGTTCGACGATAGCAGCCAGCCAACCGAAGCAGGGCTGCCGTGAAATGGATAGCGTTTTTGAGCGGGAAAAGGGAAAGTGGCGGGCGGGAGCGCAGCTTATAGAACATAAGAACAGGCAGACATCAGGCGGTCTTGTCCTTTTGCAAGAAAGGATATGTCCGCGTCTGCCCAGTGCCCATGACAGGCTTTTGTACCTCTCATAACATACCTGTTACGAGAAATACAAGAGCTTGTTTGGGGCACGAACTATCGAAGATATAGCCAGAGAGGCGCTCGCGTATATATAATAATAAGGAGTAGATAGCCCAAGAAACAGTGCCATAGAAAGAAGAAATATCATAGGAAAAAACAGAGTGATGCCCCTGTCCGAAGACAGAGGCACCTGGCAGAAAAGGGAGAAGGCCGTTATTTCTTGGCCTTCTTGTTCTTCTCCTCAGCAGGCTTCTCAGCCGGGGTCTCGTTGGGCTTCTCTTCCTCCTTGAACTCGGAGAACTTGGTAGCCACGAGTTTTATAGTGTTGTGGTTAACGTTATCCTTATCCGTCCACTCTTCTGGTTTGAAGTACCCTTCTACCAGCACGCGGGCACCTTTTGTAAGGATGTTGAAGGCATCAGCTGCCTCGTTGCTCTTCCATGCCTCGATATTGAGGATTGCGGAAACCTTTTTCTCTTCATCACCGATCTTC
>JBGUVT010000097.1:0-3891 GCA_045220485.1 Anaerovoracaceae bacterium
TAGCGTTCTGATCCGCTTCCCAGCGGAACAGATAGCTATACATTTCATAAAGCCGCAGATAACAGTGCTTATCTGCGGCTCCCTCTCATTATCGTGAAAATGCATATTGATCGAATTTCTCCGCATGGCCGTCAGCATGACGCTGATCGTGAAGGTCGAGAATCTCAAAGCCCATATCCAAGCCGCACAGGAACGGGCTTCCACGCGCGTTCATTTCTTTTTCGCTTTTCGCTCCGAGCGTCCCCTCGTCGAACATCTGAGGGAGGCGCATGAGGCGATGTTGCCAGAGAAGATAAAGATAGAAACGGCAAGGTATTATAAGGTCAAGACCAGCGACATCGAATCCAAGAAGCGCAGCGCGGATATAACACTGCCAAGGATGGTTGCAATGTATCTGATAAGGGAGAATACAGACGTATCACTGGCGGATATCGGAAAGCTCTTTGGCGGCAGAAACCATGCAACAGTTATACATGCAATAGAGAAAATGGAGAAGGCGATAACAGAAGACTCGCAGCTACAAACTGCGGTCGAGGCAATAGAAAAGAAAACGAGAGAAAAGAGTAAATAGCTTTCCATAAATTGGATACTATATGGTGAGCTGCACAATATATATGATTCATCGTGGTCAGGAGGGGAGAGATCTTCTCCTGATTTTCGCATTTTTGAGAAAGATACAGAAAAATACAAAAAGAACACTTGTTCGGAAAATATGTTCATGCTATCATTCAGACACAAGCTAAGAATGACCTGAGACAGGACATCGGAATATAAATAGATCCCGGTAAGCGCCTTCCATAGCGCGACCGGTGTCCGTCCCAGGGAGCTTGGGAAAGGGAACCAAATGTACGAGAACACCAATACATTCGGACGCTTCGTCCGCGAGAAGAGACTGGACGCAGGAGATGTCACATTAAAGGATATCGGATACGCAGTCGGCGTTTCGCTCTCGTATTACAGTGATATAGAGCACGACAGAAGGAATCCGGGAGAAGGATTCGATTATGAGGCATTGGCGAAGCTCCTGAAACTGTCGGAAAGTGAGAAGGCTCATATGTACGATCTGGCGGGAAAGTGCCGCAAGACCGTACCTGAGGATATAGAAGATGTCATGATGAACACCGAGTCAGGTAACATGGCCAGGATGGCGCTTCGCATGACGAAGGCAGGCATAGCTAAAGAGGATGACTGGAAGGAATTCATCCGCCAGCTCGAGAGAAAGAAGCTTGAAGAGCAGAAGGAGTGATATCTGATGATAGAGTTCAGCTGCAGCAGGACAAGTGAAGATAATACCCCTGTTATCAGGGACATAGAGATCGCGAAGTTCGCACAGTGTGTGCTCTACGACTACAGGCCAGAGCTGCTAACATACACATCATATGGAGAGGACCCATACTACGAACCTGCGCTCCTGGACCCATATGATTTCGCAAACAACTATCTTGGATCCAATATAGAAGTCCACGATATCTATACGGAATCGGACAAAGATGTGATTGCAGGCGCTGCAGTATTCAATCTGCAGAAGGTGAAAGTCTTCGACAAGGAGCATATGTGCACCAGAGAGATCCTGGTCCCGCCAGGCACCATACTACTGGACAGCGAGACAACGAAGAACTGGCACAAGGGCTTCGAATTCTTCACCATAATGCATGAATGCGGGCACCTGATGCTACACCAGAAGGTATACAGAAGACAGCCTGAACAGGGCTTCTACACCACAGGCAATGTGCCGGATGCTGCTGGAAACGCCGTACTGTGCATGAGAAGCAACATAGGAAGAGGCGGTGGGGCCCTCAGGACCAGCGAGGATTTCAGAGAACATCAGGCAAATACCTTCGCAGGATGCATGCTGATGCCGCCTAGGATATTCATCCCGTATGTGCAGAAGCAGATGAAGCAGTTCAACCGCTTCGAAGACGAACTCATGGTGACCCACACTGTTAATGACGGGAGCCGGGAGTACTGGAGATACAGGGATGTCGTGAGGCAGGCAGCGAAGCAGTTCGGAGTATCGATCCGGGCAGCCGAAGTACAAATGACAAAGTACGGACTGCAGGCGGACCCGAAGGATGAGAAGATAAAGGAAGCCAGAAGGCGTCTGCGGATGTACCAGAGCCTCTACAGATGATGCGGATAAGACTTGAAAGAAGATCCTGCCGTCAGGATATGGCGGCAGGAAAATAAAAACCCAGGATTTACGCGTAAAGGAGTAACAATAAAACTCAGGAGGTAAACCAAATAAAACACACTATTCGTTAATGGAGCGGATGCTGAGCAGAGAGGAGGATAATCAGCAATTGAAAAGCATCTGCCGGACAGATCTCCCCGGAGATGCGTTATGGGATACAGCTTTATGAATCACACAGGAGATGATGAATGCTATGATACGAGCACCGATACGTAACAAGGACAACGAAAGAGTCTGTGATGTCATACTATATGAGAATACTTCCAAAGTTGCTATAGCGACCAAGGAAGGCAGGCAGACCAGATACATAGATTACGAAGAACTCAAGGAACAGGTAGAATCCCTGAAGACAACAACTGAATGACTTGCTACCGAGCCCTGACCCGTTAGAACTAACGAGGTACTAAATTGCCGGAGTTGCTTAATTGACCACTCAAACCCCCAAGCAAGGTCAAGCAACTCCGTTTTTTTTGTTAAAGGACCTGTCCCGGGCGTGACATAAAACCGCCTCTTCTGCGACTGCAGCTACCGGAGCACTACCCAATGCACAGCAGAAGCAACTTAATAACAAGCCGGGCGATTGGGTATGACCGGCCACTATATGAAGCGAGAGCTCCATGTGGCTTGCCATACCCAATTTATTTGCCGGTCCATGTCTCCGCTTCGAATGAAGAAAGGAGACAAAAATGTCTGACAATATGGAACTCATGAAGATGCTTTCGCAGAAAAGAGATGCCGCCAGGATCGGCCGCGTTAAGGAAGATTTCGGAGAGATGATGGAACGCCTGATGAAGGAGAAGGGCTTTTCGAGCAGGACGCTGTCATATGTATCCTGCCTCTCCGACAGAACGATCAGAAGGATGAAAGGCGACGATATGTATGAGCCGACAAGAGAAATGGTCATAGCCGCATGCGTCGGCCTGGGACTGACACTTGACGAGTCCCTTGATCTCATCCATAAGTCTGCCTATCGGCTGAGAAGGGACGCCCCAATCGATGCAGTTTATCTTGAGATCCTCGAGAACAGGGAGGGATTAAGCGTTGCAGAATGGAACATGGTTCTTGATCTGATGGGTATGAAGAACCTTGGGGGAGGACGCTGAAACCCATGAAAACGGTCTGTGTCAGACCGATTGCAATCGGTCTGGCGCAGTCAACAAAACGGATTTCAAATCTGCTATTATACGGACACACCAAGGGAACAGAGGTCACAGAGAACTGTAAAAGACAGCCAAAAACGAAGACTGAAAGTTCCGGGTGAAGGAACTTTGGAAACTGAATACACAGTAAGGCAGTTGCTGATACTTTCAGCATTTGTACATTCTTAATCCGGCTCTGTAAAAGGAGAGCGCCATCCGATGATACGCCATGACCCGCAAGGTGAGCGAGACAATCTGAAGGATCAAGCAGGGGGCACCCTGCCGAGCGCGATGACACCGGATGGGTATAATGATACGCTTCCCCAGTCTCAGTCCGTGCGTTAAAAGCGTCCCAGGCAAAGAGGGGAAACCGATAGATCGTCGGTGGGGTTAGTGACCCCGTGAGTGTGATTCGCCATCACACGCCTGCTTTATTCCCTGATCCGGGGGTGTGGTGGACAAATGCGGATAGATACAGGAAAACGAAGCGGTGCAGCAGGGAGCAGTGCGCACTCTGAGGCATCGCTTTTATACATATCGATCTGCAGACACCTTTTTCAG
>JBGUVT010000098.1:0-7646 GCA_045220485.1 Anaerovoracaceae bacterium
ATTCCAACTTATATAAAAAAGGAGATTAGAACAATGATTGATCCAAAAGAACTGAAGTACACAAAGGATGATGAATGGGTTCGTTTCGAAGGAGACGAGGCTTATGTAGGAATCACTGATTACGCTCAGAGTGAGCTCGGTGACCTCGTATTCGTTAACCTCCCTGAGGTAGATGATGAGGTAGTTGCAGGCGAGCCATTCGGTGATGTTGAGTCCGTAAAGGCTGTAGCTGATGTATTCTCCCCGGTTTCCGGTGTTGTTCTGGAGATCAACGAGGACCTTCTCGATGATGCTGCTCTGATCAACAACGATCCTTATGGCGCATGGTTCATCAAGGTTGGAAGCATCTCCGCTTGTGAGGACTTCATGACTGCTGATGAGTACGATGAGTACAGAGGATAATCCCTTCATCGAAAGACGTATTTGACATTTTTATAAGGAGGAACTAAATTGGGCACTTTTATTCCTAACACCAAGGAAGAGCAACTGAAAATGCTCAACGAGATCGGATATAAGGATTTCGATGACCTCTTTAAAGTGATTCCTGATGAAGCCAAGGTCAAAGGCGAACTCAATCTTCCTGATGGACTCAGCGAGATCGAAGTAGCCCGCAAGGTAGAGGGACTCGCAGCAAAGAACACAATATTCCGTTCGATCTTCCGCGGAGCCGGCTCGTACAACCATTATGTACCATCTGCCGTTGACGCGATCGCCAACAAAGAGGAATTTGTTACGGCGTATACACCATATCAGGCTGAGATCAGCCAGGGCATCCTCCAGTCGATCTTTGAGTATCAGACAATGATCGCTGAAATCACAGGCATGGACATTGCTAACGCTTCGATGTACGACGGCGCTTCCGCAGCTGCAGAAGCATGCTGGATGTGCAAGGACAGAAGACACAGCACATTCTATGTATCCGGAGCTCTCGATGAGAGGATCCTTACAGTAATCAACACATATTCATTCGGAAGAGGCAGCAAGGTCGTAGTCATTCCTGCAAAGGACGGCGAAACCGATAAGGAAGCCCTTGCAAAGGCTCTTGCTGATGATAAAGAAGCTGCCTGCTTCCTCATGCAGTATCCTAACTTCTACGGTATCGTAGAAGATGCAGAAGAGCTCTGCAAGATCACACATGACGGCGGAGCTAAGTTCATCATGTACTGCCACCCACTCGCACTCGGTGCTCTGAAGAGCCCTGGCGAGATCGGAGCTGACATCGCTGTTGGTGAGGGACAGCCTCTCGGACTCGGACTCGAGTTCGGTGGACCATACCTCGGCTTCCTGTCGACAAAGCAGGAAAACATGCGTGCAATCCCTGGCAGACTCATCGGTGAGACTGTAGATACAAGAGGCGACAGAGGCTTCGTTCTGACCATCCAGGCCAGAGAGCAGCATATCCGCCGCGAAAAGGCAAGCTCCAACATCTGCTCCAACGAAGCATGGTGCGCACTGAGAGCCGGCATTTATCTTTCGACTATCGGCCCTGCAGGCTATGAGCAGGTAGCAACACTCTGCTCGTCCAAGGCTCACTACATGGCTGACGAGCTCGAGAAGATCGGCATGAAGAAATGCTTCAAGGGCGAGTTCTGGAACGAATTCGCAACAACATGCCCTGATGCTGACAAGCTGCTCGCAGCTCTCGAAGCTAAGGGCATCCTCGGCGGACTCAAGCTCTGCTGCGGCTGCTGTGATGCCGGATGCGACACAGACTGCATACTCTGGTGCTGCACAGAGCTGAACAGCAAAGAAGATATCGATGAAGTCATAGCTATCGCAAAGGAGGTGTTCTAAGATGAAATTAATATTCGAGAAGAGCATTCCTGGTAGAGGACAAGATATCTTCCCTGCATGCGACGTTCCTGTAAAGATGCCTGCAGCTCCTCTTCGTGAGAAGAAGGCGCATCTCCCTGAGATCTCTGAGAACGAGATGGGAAGACACTACACAGCTCTTGCTAAGAGAGCACACGGAGTCAATGACGGATTCTATCCACTCGGCTCCTGCACAATGAAGCACAACCCTAGAATCAACGAGAAGATGGCGGCTCTTCCTGGATTCGCCAAACTGCATCCGCTCCAGCCTGCACATACTGTTCAGGGCGCACATGAGCTGATTGCAGACCTTGAAAAATTCCTCTGCGAGATCACAGGCATGGCAGGAGTAACATTCCAGCCGGCTGCCGGAGCTCACGGTGAGTTCACAGGACTTCTCCTGATCAAGGCTTATCACACAGACAGAGGCGACACAGAGCGTAACGAGATCATCGTACCTGATGCTGCTCACGGCACAAACCCTGCTTCGGCAACAATGGCCGGCTACAAGACCATCGTTATCAAGTCGAACGAGAACGGTACAGTTGATATCGATGACCTCAAGGCTCACCTCGGTCCTAAGACTGCCGGTCTGATGCTGACCAACCCTAACACAGTCGGTCTCTTCGACCCTAACATCATGGAGATCACAAGACTCGTCCATGAGGCAGGCGGACTCTGCTACTATGACGGAGCTAACCTCAACGCTGTAATCGGTATCGTACGTCCTGCAGATATCGGATTCGACGTAATCCACATGAACCTGCACAAGACATTCTCGACACCTCACGGCGGCGGCGGTCCGGGAAGCGGTCCTTGCGCATACAAGGACTTCCTTGCTCCATTTGCACCTGGTCTGGTTTGCAAGGACGGCGAGAACTACGAGAGAGCTGAGAAGTCGATTGGTAACATGACAGGCTTCTACGGCAATTTCCTCGTAATGGTCAAGGCTTACACATACCTGCTGACCATCGGTAAAGAGGTATACACTCTTGCTCAGAACGCTGTACTGAACGCAAACTACATGCAGGAAAAGCTGAAGGATATCTATCCTGTAGCATTCGATACAACCTGCATGCACGAGTTCGTAATCGGTCTCGATCCGATCTACAGAAAGACTCACGTTTCGGCTCTGGACGTAGCCAAGGCACTCCTCGACTACGGCATCCATCCGCCTACAATCTACTTCCCTCTGATCGTCCACGAGGCCCTCATGATCGAGCCTACAGAGACAGAGACGAAGGAGACGCTCGACGAGGCTATCACAGCATTCCGCGAGATCTACGACCGCATCTTCAATGCACCGGAAACAGTGCAGATGGCACCGCAGACCACACCGGTACTGAGACTCGACGACACAAAGGCGGCAAGAGATCCGCATCTGCGTTACACATTCGAATAATTCGAATCAAAATTAAAAAAGACTCCGGATTTATCCGGAGTCTTTTATTGCAGTTACGATGTGTTGTATATAGCAAGGAGGGCTTTTATATCTTCGGCAGGTGACTCGAGGACGCCGGTACTTAGCGATTGACGAGTGTCAACGAAGTCAGAGCTTAGTACCGCTGCGTCCGAATGTAATGCTTTCTTTTTCACCACGGCGTTGCCGTAGTGTAGAAAGCATTGATCTACCGTCGGCAAGCTCCTTCGATAGCAGCGAGAGCGTGCCTGACGAAGTATATAAAAGCCCTCCTTATTAATTATTACAGGCGTGCAGCCTCCATAATAGCCTCAGCGAATGACGGATGCGGATGGATGATATTTGCCACTTCCTCGAGCATCATTTCTCTGCCGATTGCTACAGCCAGCTCGCCGATCAGGTCGGAAGCTCTGCCGCAGAGCAGGTGCGCTCCGATGATCTTGTGGTCGTCAGCTCTTGCTACCAGCTTTACGAAACCTCTGTCGAGTCCGGCTATGATGGTCTTGCCGTTTGCAGACATCGGATACTTCTTTGTAATAACTTCGATGCCGGCTTCCTTTGCCTCGTCAGCTGTCATTCCGACTACTGCGATCTCAGGGTCTGTGTAGATGCAGCTAGGTACTGTGCCCATGTTGATGGTAGCCTGGCAGCCATTGATCAGGGCTACTGCGTTGCGGCCCTCTGCCGATGCAGTATGCGCAAGCTGGATTCCGCCGATACAGTCTCCGATCGCGTATACACTCTCGATCGGAGTCTCATACTTTTCGTCGACCTTGATGAATCCCTTAGCATCTACGAGGTCCGGATACTCCTTGAGCAGCTCTTCACTGAATACTCCGGCTGTGTTAGGTCTTCTGCCTACGCACATAAGCACTTTGTCTGCCTTTACCTGGACTTCTTCGCCCTTCTTATTCTTAAGGGTTACGACCAGCTTGTCGCCATCCTGCTCGATCTTCTGAACAGGGGATGCAACATGTACGTCAACGCCTTTCTTTTCGAGGGTCATCTTGATGCTGCGGCCGATCTCCTTGTCGATGATAGGCAGAAGTCTGTCCATTCCCTCGATTACAGTAACGTGATCGCCGAGGTCTGCATAGATGGTAGCAAACTCAATTCCGATGACTCCGCCGCCGATGATGACGAATTCAGGGATCTCTTCTGCGCCCATGTCGAGCAGTTCGGTGCTGTCTACAACTCCCGGCAGATCATATCCCGGAATAGGAGGCATGAAAGGCTTGGAGCCCGTTGCTACCATGATGTTCTCTGCGGTGTATTCCTCACCGTTAATCTTTACACAGTGCGGTGCTGTAACCGTAGCCTCACCCTCGAGTAAATCGATCTTTTTCTTCTTGATCAGTCCGGCAATACCGTTTCTCAGAGTGTCGAGAACCTCGTCCTTGCGCTCGCCGATCCTTGCGCGGTTAGCGTGCAGTCCTTCGACTTCAACTCCGACTTCAGCTCCGTGAGCGGCGTCTCTGTAAACGTCTGAGGAGTGCATGAGTGCCTTTGTAGGGATGCATCCTCTGTTGAGGCATGTGCCGCCTAAGCGGTCCTTCTCTGCGATGGCAACTTTCATGCCGAGTTCTGCTGCATAGAATGCTGCCTCATAGCCGCCAGGGCCTGCTCCGATGATCAGGAGATCATAATTGAATTCGCTCATTTCGAAATTCCTTTCTGTAGTGTATTTAGTGTATTAGATTGACTTTGCTATAAGCCCCAATATCTCATGTGCTGTCGCAGATGTGCCTTCAGGCAGCCCGGAGCTGAGCCTGCGTATGTCTTCGGCATCATATCTGCAGTTCTTTATAAGGTCTTCGACAACATCGAACACCTCTGTCTCGAGCGCGTCAGAATATATGCGGCAGTCTTTGATGTACTCGCCCTTCATTGCAAGCTGGATCTCAACTCCGCCCCATTCGAATCTGTGCTCAATATTTCTCGTGAACGGTATTTTAGTCCCTAGTCTCCATTCTTCAGAAGCGTATTTATCGAGAAGTTTCTGCGGGATCTCCGGAAGCTCCTCCGCCTCAGCCTCACAGCCGTACTCCCTTGACGCTGCCCTTACCATCGCATCCTGCATGGCGAGTATGAGATCTCTTGTGTCTGCGCTTCTCAGTTCTTCGTTCACATGTTCTCTGAGATTAATCACTCTGGATCTTACGGACTCAACGCCCTTCGATTTCAGCTTTTCCGCTGACACATTCAGATATTTCGACAGATCATCACCCTTAACATCCATCATAATGGTTCCATGGTGATAATTGAAACCGTGCGATGAGAAATACGCATGGCCGGAGAACTTTCTGCCGGTGACAGTGAGGTCGTTTCTGCCTGTTTTGACAGCGTTGATGCCAAGCAGCCTGCAGGCGAGGAGAATCACGTCTGTCTGCCTTTCCACGTCGAACAGACCGTCCTTCGCAATGAATGTGAAATTGAGGTTTCCCATGTCGTGATAGACCGCGCCTCCGCCGGATATGCGGCGGGCAAGATATATACCGTCACGCTTGATTGCCTCAACATCGCATTCGCGCCATGGGTTCTGGTTCTTGCCGATGACTACCGTATGCGCGTTCTGCCAGAGAAACACCGTCATCACGCCGTCCTCAGCATTCATCGTAAGATACTCTTCGGCGGCAAGGTTTATATAAGGATTGGTGCAGTCAGTTTTTATGACTTTAAGTCTGCACATCGTTTTCGCCCTCTATTACAGCATCTTCTGCAGCGTCCTCAGTCGATTCGAGGCTCTCTTCCCTCTCTTCGAACGCCTCCTCTTCTTCTGTGGAAATATCTGCATCAGCATCGCCCTCAGGATTGCTCAGGGTCGAAGGATCAATAGGCTCAGGACGCGGCTTATCTGTCCTGTAGAATGTTGAATAGTATCTGTCTCCGCGTCTTATGTTGCCGTTCTTGTCAACGATGATATCGCCCATCCACTGGGTCTTGATAACACCGTTTCTGTAATCCCACTTATCGATATGGTCCTCATATACCGAGTCATCCCCGCTGTAATCATAGCCGTATCTCTCAGCATATTCCCTGTCGTAGTGGCTGTATGACAGATAAGTAAGAGTGATCTCATCACCTTCAATGATAATGTCCTCGTAATCACGCTCTATGGCATATCTGCCCTGCATCGCCTTTCGCATGTCCTCGACCGATTTAAAAGTAGTCCTTTCGACATGCACGATCGTGAAGTTTATCATGAAGCCGATAAACGCAATCGCAAGAAGAGCCCCCAGCACCATCAGCAGCCTGCGGTTCTTCTGTCTTATTTGCCATTCCTTCGCCCATGCGGCAGCATCTCTTCTGTCCTGATCCATATCTGAATTTTACCAACAATATCTTTTTATCTCAACAGCTTCAGAAATAAAGGCCGCCACCTCATGTGCCGGCCTTCATTCAAAATATTTCAATATATTAATTTACTTCATCAGCATTCCGAGAATGTTAACAACATCCTTAGCGTCAACACCGTCAAGGAGTCCGCCGACTACCTTCATCATATCGCCGGAGCTTGATTTTGCTGTCTGTGTCTTTGCAGTCTGACCCATCTTGGACATCAGGATAGGTGCAAGGATAGCCATGATCTTGAGGATGGTCTTGGTGTCAAGTCCGCTCTTTTTCTTAGCCTTTGCAGCAACTTCCTCTTCCTGTGCTCCGAGAAGATGTCTTACGATCTTTGCACCGTCATCTACGTCTGCATCTTTTACAGCCTTTTTGAGGTCTCTTGTATCCTGCTTGCTGTGATCGTTCAGCGCCTGAAGGAATCCGTACTTGGTATCCTCACTCTTCATCTGGCTCTGCATTCCCTGAAGAAGCATAGGCATAACGTACTCGATTGCAGACTCTGCGCTCTTGCCGTCAACTCCGAGCATTCCGCTTACCTGATCGAGAGCTCCGCTCTGAAGCATCATCTTCATAATGGTTTCCATATCCATGGTTTATATCCTCCTTGCCGTCTGGCAAACACAAGAAATAAAAGTCTCATTCGTGGTTAAATTTTAATCGCTTTTTGCGGATTTTTCAATGGTTTTCGCTTCTTATTACTTTACCGCGACACCGCACTCGCGCTCCATGATCTTCGCAAATGATCTTACGCATGCATGGACTATTCCGGTGCAGTATATTTTGCGCTTAGGATCGGTGAATTCATAATTTGCTATCAGCTCAGGGCATATGCTGCTGACATATTCTTTAGCAACATCTTCGTTGAGTTCCCTTACAAGATCAATGCACTTTTTAAATGCCGGATCACCCTTTACTGTTCTGCCGAACACCTTGCCCAGACACATCGTTGCTCCCGCAACAGCTCCGCATACGTTGCCGCCGTCGCCGAATCCGTAAGGGAATCCGGTCGACAGGGCGATCGCTTCTTCGCCTATGCCAAGCTCATAATGTCTGTTGAGCACCTCGA
>JBGUVT010000099.1:0-4154 GCA_045220485.1 Anaerovoracaceae bacterium
ATGATATTTTCCATGCTTGTATGCGGGATGGATCAGGCGGCTTTTGCGGCACAGGAAGTAAACGAACCGGTCGTTCAAAATGAAACAGTCGAAGAAACCGGCGATGCCGGGGAAGCTGGCTTCGATGAAGGAGCAGACGCGGATGAGCCTGAAGAAGCTGCCGCTGATGTCGGTGAGACTGAAGAATCGGACGTGACTGAGCCTGAAGAAGCTGCCGCGAATACCGGCGGGACTGAAGAGTCTGAAGAAACGATCAAAGAACTTAAAGCAGCATCCAATAACAGATCTTCCGGGACGAAACGCACAATAATGCTATATGACGTCGGATCCGATCTTGAGACGGAAGCCGGTCTGGCTTCATATAATCTGCGTCAGATACTGGCATCAAGATTCAGTTCCGATGATGATATAAAGTTCATCGTAATGACAGGTGGATCGTACAGGTGGCAGCTTGATGACGATGATGTTAAGGACAATGAAAACAATTATCTGGCTTTTCCTGATGGTGTGAATGTGCCTGATGATGCCGGTCTGCAGAGGGATCCGTATGACTATACATATACGGAGATGCTTCCGAAAAACAGCGTGATCAGCGGCGTTTACAATCAGGTCTGGGAGGCGAGAGGCATCGACGCGGTCGATGAAAACGGCGATCCTGATCCGAATGCCGGTAAACTGGTGCTGCTGGATGGTGACGGTATCACCGGAGAAAGCGGCACAGCAGTAAAGAGCGAAGATGAGCAGATGTCTGTTCCTGAGACACTGAAAGCGTTCATTGATTTCTGTGCAGAAGAGTATCCTGCGGAGAAATATGACCTCATCCTTTGGGATCACGGCGGCGGTCCACAGGGCGGATTCGGCGCCGATGAGCATTATGACTATGGTTCCGGACAGTCTATCATGCCGTTTAGTGACATAATAGACGCGCTCTCGGACAATGCCGTTACCACTAATGATTCCGATGGTGATGGCAGGAATGACAAATTCGATTTTATCGATTTTGATGCATGCCTGATGAACAGCGTCGAGCTTGCTTTTGCGATGGTCGACTATACTGACTTCTACATTGCCTCTGCGGAGACAGAGCCGGGTTACGGACAATACTACGGTCCTGAAGCTGACAGAGATGGAAAGCATTATACAGGCTGGCTGGATGTGCTCGGCAATGATCCGACGCATGACACGTTCGATCTGGGCAAGATCATCGTGGATGACTTTTATAATTTCTACGAAAAGGAAACCGGAGACGGATATTCACAGGACGGCACATTGGCTGTGATCGATACAAAGAAAATGAACGATTCACAGTTTGCCGGCACACTCTATAATCTGGCCATCCAGCTTACGGATGAAGCCGGCGGTCCACACATGGACGGATTGTATTTCTATGATGAACTGAAATCTTTCTACAATGCAATCGAATACGGTGGAAGTGAACTGTTCGACCTGGGACAGGTAGCGGCGTTTCTCAGCGTTGTTAACTCTGAAGTGACTGAAAAGGACCTGGACAAGGACGATGATTACTATATCAATCACAATAATTACAACGGCTTGTCGCAGGAGATCCTCCGCCTGATGGATAACGATGCGGACAACGCTTTCATGTATTCCAGAGGCACAAGTGAAATAAGATCAGAAGAGCGTTATCACTTAACAAAAGGCGGCGAGCTTGGCTATGGCTCACTCGGAACGAGCGGTATGTCCATATTCTTCCCGGGAAAAGATTTTGCCATGTCCAGTGTGGATTATTTCAATGAGATCGATCCCGTGATTGAGAAAATGCCGGACAGCATGCGTAAAAAATTCCTGCAGAAATATGAAGAGGCAGTAGCATATTTCTGTCTGACCATTTATTCGGGATACACCATTGACAGGCTGATAAATGACCAGAACGATGATCTGGAGATCGCCGGCAAGAGTGAAATGACTTACGATGTGTTCATGAGCATGTTCAAGGATTCGCAGTTCAGCATGTGGAACCAGCTGGCAGTTCCGTGCCTTGAAAAGATGAAAAACATGGACGAAGAAAGCCTGCTTGAATGGTTCAAGGCCCTCGTTCCGCAACAGATTGATGATGCTGTAGACTGGAGTCAGGTCTCGGTTGAAAAACTGGAAGAGGATGAGAACGGAGCCTGCAGGGTAACGGTAAACAATGCCAGAAAGCGTATCATAGAAAGCGTAGACAGAAGCATCAGTGCCGAATTGCCTGCGTTTGAAGCGTACATGCAGACCCTTACTGATAGAGAGCAGGAAACCATTAAGAGAAACGGAGATCTTTCCTTAGGTTCAGTACAGGGCAAGCTGCGCAGCCTCCCGGAAGGTTCTTCTGTCGCCGACATGGTCAGATGGTATAACGAGAGCGGAGGAGTATGGGATGTGGACGCACTTGAGCAAAAGTGGTATGCGATCAGCGACGCGGATAACAAGCTGCATGTGGCATCTTTCCGCCTCGTTGACGAGGATGGTTACTATGTTCCTGCTCTCGTCGGGACCGACAAAGACGGACCGGCAGAATCCAGACTGATAATGCTTGAATTTTCCAATAAAGGCAGCGATGGCGATGAGCACGCGCTTACATCGGTATGGTTTGTTGACATGGATGCCGGTCCGGTAAAAGTCGAACTGCAGGACCTGACAGGAAAGCTCACTGTGATGCCAATACTCTGGATCAGGCCTTTCATGGGTTCCGACATATATGCGCCAATAAGCAGCTCTCCACTCACTTTATCCGCTAAAAACTCCGGGGACATCAGTCTGAAGTACATGGATGTCGATCAGATCGGGGATATCGGGGATGTAGACGGCGACGGAAGAGTTCTGGACAGTACCGTTACCATAAAGGATATTTACGGTTATGGTGTAAAAGTCTCTGATCGGATACACATCAAGAAAGCAAGAATCAAACCTGGAATATACACAGGAGAAGAACTTACTCCGGAGGTCGTATATCAGGGCAGGACATTGCAGGCAGGCGTAGATTACATATTAACCGTTAACGGGCATTATGACTGGGATGCAGGTCACATGGTCACCCCGAAGCTGATCGAGCCGGGGGACTACCTTGTATGCATGGATGGAATCAACAGATTCAATGGAGAGGCCAGGGATATAAAGTTCAGCATAGTACTGCCTGAAGAAGAGGCGGAGCATATGGTCGAAGAAGCAAAGACCGTTCTTGCCGAAGCACAGGCAGCGGTGGCCGGGCTTACCGGAGAGTCATCAATGGATGATGTGGTCGCTGCAATGCAGCAGCTCGCGGCAGCCCAGCAGCAGCTGACAGACGCCCAGGAAGCTCTGGCCAGGACCAGAGACATCCTTTCAAAGGAAGAGCAGGCGAGGTTGCAGGATGAGATCTCGATTCTGCAGCAGCAGGTAGAGGACCTTAATGAACAGCTTGCGGAAGTGTCGGTCGTGGATATTACCAATTACGCTATGACTCTTGAGAACTCATCATATGAGTACACCGGCAAGGCGATTGAGCCTGGAGTCACAGTGTCCGGACTCGGCAAGGATGATTACACAGTAAAGTACGCTAACAATATCGAGATCGGAACTGCGACTGTGACTGTTACCGCCAGGGGCGACAAGTACAAGGGTTCGATAACGAGAACCTTTACGATCACTAAACGTACCAACCCGCTTTCAGCAGAAGGTAAAAAAGCTACTGTCAAGTTCAAAAAACTTAAGAAAAAGAATAGGAAGCTTGCCGTATCAAAGGTCATCAATTACTCTTCAAAAGGAATTGGTACGCTGACTTACACAAAGTCTTCCGGCAATAAAAAAATCACTATCAACAAGACGACAGGTAAGGTAACGGTGAAGAAAGGCCTTAAGAAGGGTACGTACAAGGTCAAAGTAGATATCACTGCTTCCGGAACACCTACATATGAAAAAGCCACTATTTCAGTGACGTTCAGGATTAGGGTCAAATAGAGAGGACGGTTCCCGTAACCGGTTCAAGGCTCTCAGAAGGTTCTGGGAGCCTTTTGCTGAATAAAACTTTCAGACTTGTTTTTCTCGCAATAATTGATTGTATATATTTTTTAAGCAGGTATAATATAGCTGTAACATCCTGACTGCAAGGTAACTCCGAGCGGAAAGTTTGCTGAAATCAATAAGATTTGAGAATAGCAATTCTGTGCTATTCTTTTAAG
>JBGUVT010000100.1:0-23833 GCA_045220485.1 Anaerovoracaceae bacterium
TCCGTGACCCTATAAGCGGCGCAAAGGGAACCTTCGCAATGATAGGCGTTGGGGAAAAGAGTGTTGTAAATCTGAAGTTCACGGCAAAATCCTCCGGCGGACATGCTTCCACTCCTGAGAAGAACACTCCTCTGGCTAGACTGGGGAAGTTCATGGCCTATGTCGACAGACATCAGGTGTTCGACGTTGATATGCCTCACCCTGTAGCAGAGATGCTGAAAATACTCGGACAATACATGGGCAGGACCGGCAAGGTACTTGACAGGGCAGGCAAGAGGGGAAAAGCCCTTGCAAAATTACTGCCTGCGTTAAGTCCGGCCGCAGGAGCAATGGTATCGACTACGATAGCGTTCACCATGTGCGGAGGCGGAGAGGCCGTCAACGTAATACCAAGCGAAGCGTGGGTGATCGGAGACATGAGGTGTTCTCACCATCAAGGCCAGGAATCATCGATCAAAGCTATTTCAAAAGTAGCCAAAAGGTTCGGGCTTGAAACGGAAGTGATCCAGAGAGAGCCGGAGTCCAGACTGTCAGACTACAGGGGAGAAGCTTTCCTGCTGGTCAGGCAGGCTGTTAAAACCTGTGTTCCGGGTGTTGATGACTGTGCACCATACATCATGACCGGCGGCTCGGATGCGAGGTTCTTTGACAAACTGTCAGACCAGTGTATCAGATTCCTTCCGTTCACCATCGATGCTGAGCAGATGGATTCTATCCATGGCATCAACGAGTGCGTTTCGATAGATACACTCGTGCCTGCAGTCGATTATTACAGATTCATATACAGGCACGTCTGATAAAACGAAAGGGTAACCATGGCAGGCAAGGGCAGGAGAGACAACAGCGACGGCATCAATATAGGCGTAAGATCGTTTCTGATAGCCATCGGGATCATATTTGTCCTGATGATTGCCACATATGTGCTTACTCTTGTAGTACCGGGCGGTGAGTACGCCAGGGTACAGGACGCGTCCGGCAACATGGTCATAGATACGGAGACCGGGTTTCACTATACTGAGGGAGGCATTCCCTTCTGGAAGTGGATCCTGTCTCCTTTTCTGGTGCTGGGAGCTGAAGGCTCAGGCACTATAATCGCAGTTCTGATATTCCTGCTGGTAATAGGAGGTGTGTTCAATTCACTGACCGCCTGCGGAATGATGAACTACATGCTCGGAAAGATCGTAGACAGGTTTGGCAGTGTCAAATACAGGCTTATGGCAGTACTTGTCTTTTTCTTCATGGCGCTCGGCTCTCTGGTCGGGTCATTTGAAGAGGTGATACCGATGGCTCCTATAGTAGTGGCTCTGTCCACTGCTCTCGGATGGGACGCTGTCACAGGTGTTGCGATCTCTCTGCTTGCAACAGGCTGCGGGTTTGCGGCCGGTATAGCAAATCCTTTTACCATCGGAGTCGCGCAAAGCCTCGCGGGACTCCCGATGTTCAGTGGAATGTGGCTCAGAGTTCTGTCATTTGTGCTTATATATGTTCTGCTTCTGTGGTTCATCAGGAGCCATGCCAAAAGAGTCGAACTGCCGGCTGAAACAGCGGGAACAGGCATAGAATACACTCAGGACGAACGAATGGACAAAGGACTCAGGGTGTTTGCCGTTATTCTAAGCATCGGAATACTCATAGTGCTGAGCTCCGGATTTATAAAGGCGCTTCAGGACTATACAATGATAATAGTTGCGCTGATGTTCCTTTCCGCGGGAATAGCGTCGGTGCTTATATCCGGGACAGGGCTAAGGGAGCTCGGCAGGACCTTTCTGAACGGCATAATAGCCATTGCTCCGTCGATACTCATGTTACTCATGGCTTCGTCCATCAAATATACGATGACAGAAGCAAAGATTCTTGACACTCTGCTCTACAGGGCAGAGATGATGGCAGGAGGAATGTCAAAAGCCGGCGTAGTGCTGTTCATCTACGCAATATGCCTTGTGATGAACTTCTTCATTTCATCGGGATCGGCCAAGGCGTTCCTGCTCATACCAATAATCGCTCCTCTTGCGCAGCTGTTCGGTATAAACATGCAGCTTGCGATAGTGGCGTTTGCGTTCGGCGACGGATTCAGCAATGTCATCTATCCGACCAACGCCGGTCTTCTTATTACACTGGGACTGTCCGATGTGAGCTATGGCAAGTGGTTCAGATACTCCTGGAAGTTCCAGCTGCTGAACCTCATCCTTACATCTGCGATACTGATGTTCGGACTTGCCGTGGGATACTGATAATATAAAAGGGAACTGAAAAATGAACAAATATGAAAAAGACAATATCGAAAGACTGAGACCTTATCTCGCTGAATGCACTGTGCTTCTGAAGAAGAACGGAGCATTCCCGCTTGACGGACCATGTTCTGTCTTCGCTGCAGGCAGTGGAGTCAGGGATACTGTCAAGGGCGGAACCGGATCGGGCGAGGTGAACTCCAGATACTTCGTGAATATAGAACAGGGATTAAAAGATGCAGGATTCACTATAACGAATCCTTTCTGGCCTGACTTGTATAATGCCCTCAGGGAAAAGGCGCATAAGGAATTCGTAACCGGGATAAGAAAGAAAGCCCGCAAAGAGAAGACAAGCATCATCTCAGCATCCATGGGCGCTGTGATGAAGCAGCCTGACTATATAATACCTCTCGATTATTCTGCGGATGCCGCCATATATGTGGTATCCAGGATTTCCGGAGAAGGCAACGACAGGCTCGCGGAAAAAGGTGACTTCATGCTTACTGACAGCGAGGTAAGAGACATTCTCGCTTTGGACAGGCATTATGAAAAGTTCATGCTGGTGATAAACGCGGGCGGTCCGGTAGATCTGAGCCCTGTAATGGAAGTAGGCAATATTCTGGTGCTTTCACAGCTGGGAGTTGAAACAGGAGCGGCACTGGCGGATATACTGCTTGGAAAAGCGTATCCTTCCGGAAAACTGGCTACAACATGGGCAGCTGTAGAAGACCAGTGCACCGCCGGAGATTTCGGAGGCAGGGATGACACCAGATACAGGGAAGGCATCTATGAAGGATACAGATTCTTTGACAGCTTCGGGCTTGATGTTCTGTTCCCGTTCGGTTACGGTCTCGGATATACCGATTTTTCCGTAGGAAAGGCAACGGTGAAAGTGAACGGCCCTGAGGTGGAGGTTTCGGCAAAGATCACCAATAAAGGGAAATATAAGGGCAAAGAGACCCTTCAGGTATACGTATCATGCCCGCCGGGAAGACTCGACAGAGAAGCAAAGAGCCTTGCTGCCTTTGTTAAGACCGGAGAAATCGATCCTAAAAAGAGCGAGACCGTCAGAGCCTGTTTCGATATAAGAGATCTTGCGGGCTTCGACACAAAGAGCGCATCATACATACTTGAAAAAGGCGATTACATAGTGCTTGCCGGAACAGACAGCGCAAGCGCAAAACCTGCTGCAGTGCTCAGGCTGAATGAAGACTTCACTGCACTGAAAGCTGAGAGGCTTTTTGACGGCGCCGACTTCAACGATCTCAAAGGATTTGACTCAAGGGACTTCGAAACAGGCAAACTACCGGTATATGATCTCGATCTTTCGGCCTGTGTGACTGAAAGCCTTAAAGAAAAGAACAGCGATGAAATGGCTGAACTGGTACCTGACACTCTGACTGTCGAAGAACTGGCAGTCATGAATGTCGGCGACTTCAAGGCAAAGGGACTTTCTGTAGCGTCGATTATAGGAGAGGCTTCCCGGGGTGTTGCAGGCGCGGCAGGAGAGTCATGCAGACGATATACAGACAAGGGCGTAGACAGCATCGTGATGGCTGACGGCCCTGCAGGAGTACGCATCTCGAAGAAATACTATGAAGACAAAAGGGGAAAGCATTCCATCGGATCGACTCTTCCAGAGACAATGCTGGACATGCTGCCGGGCTTGCTCAAAAAATTTCTGGAAAGAGAGCCTCGTAAAAAGAAAGGAAGAGTATTCAGGGAGCAGTACTGCACAGCGATTCCTATAGCGACAGCCATAGCACAGAGCTGGAACACTGATTTTGCAGAAGTCTGCGGTGATATAGTCGGAAGCGAAATGGATATATTTGGCGTAGACCTGTGGCTTGCTCCGGCCCTCAATATACACAGAAACATCCTCTGTGGACGCAACTTTGAGTATTTCTCGGAAGATCCTCTTATCAGCGGAAAGTTCGCGGCTGCTCTCACAAAGGGAGTGCAGAAGCATCCGGGACGCGGTGTCACAATAAAACATTACGCAGCAAACAATCAGGAGACAAACCGTTACGCAAACAACAGTATTATAAGCGAAAGAGCTCTCCGCGAGATATATCTTAAGGGCTTTGGCATCTGCATCAGAGAAGCAGATCCTATGGCTGTAATGACTTCATACAATCTGCTGAACGGAGAACACACTTCCGAGAGCAGGGAACTCGCGGAGGTGCTGTTCAGGGAGTTCGGCTTTGACGGACTCATCATGACCGACTGGGTCGTTGGAGGAAACACGCTGCTTGCAAAGGACTCAAAATACGGCACGCCTGATGCCGCAAAGGTTGCTGCTGCAGGATGCAGCCTGTTCATGCCGGGGAATAAAGGAGACTATGCTCAGATTATCAAGGGATTAAAAAACGGCACGGTCTCTGCGCAGCAGCTCAGAGAAAATACCGGACGCATCATGCATGTACTGCAGAGGCTCGGAAAAGAAGCGTGATCATAGCTCTGCAAGCGTATCAAAGGAACAGCTCCAGAATAAGTACAGTAGCGCAGCCGAGGACGGCGACGGAGAAGAGTCCCTGACCGAACCAGGCTGCTGCTATGCACACTATAAGTGCGGCCGCTCCGGCAATTGGCGACTGAGTTGCCTCAACGATGGCAGGGAAAGTCATTACTGCGAGTGTCACATACGGAACATAATAAAGAAATGATTGGAAGAACCGGTTTCTGACCGGTTTTTTCATTATAAGCGACGCGGCTACACGCATAAGCCAGGTGGCGAAAGCCATGACGAAGATGTAAAGATAAACATTAATCTTCATTCACTTCACCTCCTTCAGATGCTTCTCCGGTTTCTCTTGGGAAAAGAGCCGCGAAGACGGACGCTATTATTACCGTCAGAAGTATGGTGCGGTTGCCCTGCGACAGGCCGGATATTACCGGCAGGTGAACAGATGCGTACGAGAGCGCGAAACTGACCGCGACGGCGCCGAGAACAGCCTTATCCTTGCGGGCAGGAGGTATTATGACGGCAATGAACATACCGAAAAGAGCAACGCTCAAAGCGCTTACAATCCTGGCCGGGAGTATGTTGCCCATGGTGATGCCAAGAGCTGTGCCCAGAGCCCACATAGGTACCGCGGCGATCAGCGCCCCGAATGTGTAATAAGGGGTAGGGACACCCGGCCTTGCGATAGTGATACCGAAGATCTCATCGGTTATGCAGCTGCCTACAAGCAGTCTGGTGCTGAGCGGTGTTCCCTCGGGCATCCTCTGATTCAGAGCGAAGCCCATAAGTATATAACGCGCATTGATAATGAACATCAGAAGCACGAGTTCTGCCAGAGTAGTGTTTGTGGCGTATAGTGCGAAACCCATATACTGGCCTGCCGAAGCGTAGGTTATCAGGCTTGCAAAAAAGCCCTGGAAAGCGCTGAATCCATAGTCACGGGCTGCGATACCCAAAGAAAAAGCCACGGCAAAATATCCGAGTCCTATCGGAATGCCGTGCCTGTATCCCTGCATGAATATATTGCGGTTGCTGTCTGCTCCAGCCTTCATTGATTACCCTTTGATCATCTCTGTACTTACTGAAGTATACTTTACCACATTCTGCGCCGGATATGCTAAAATAACTATGTATGAGATAAAACACAGAGGGGGCAATCAAATAATGAACAGCAAAAGATGGATATATCTGGGGATGGGTACGCTCACACTGCTTTTCCTGGGACTGATTTACGCATGGTCGATCTTCAGGACGCCGATCGGAGAGCTGTTCCCGGATTGGAGTATATCGCAGCTGTCGCTTACATTTACTATATCGATGATATTTTTCTGCCTGGGAGGTTTCGCAGGCGGAGTGCTCAGCAAAAAACTGAGTATAAGAGCCAGGATGCTGATATCCGCTGTTATGCTGCTGATCGGATTCTTCATGGTTTCGACTGTTAAAACAGATTCTCCGGAAGCCAGTCTTACGATGCTCTATATCTTCTATGGAGTTTTCGGCGGTGGTGGTGTAGGCGTTGCTTATAACGGCGTTATCGGAACACTTAACAAGTGGTTCCCTGACAAGGTAGGCCTGGCATCGGGCATCATGCTGATGGGCTTCGGCCTGGGCGGACTTGTACTGGGTTCTGTCGTGAATTCAATGATAGGATCTATGGGCATACTTCCGGTGTTCAGGATACTGGGCATTGTAATATGCATAGTGTGTGTGCTTGCAGCGATTATTATCAAGGCTCCGGGAACAGAAGATTCAGCTGCGCTGACTGCTCTTGCTGCATCCGCTTCAAAGGGGAAAAATGACAATCAGACAAACGGCGCTGATGTCAAAAACTACACAGCGGGTGAAATGCTTAAGACTCCGCAGTTCTGGTTCTTTACGATATGGGCTATACTTCTGAACTCTGCAGGACTCCTGGTCATAAACAGTGCTGCCAACATTTCGGTGGCATTCGGAGGCGCGGCGATCCTGGGAATGATAGTGTCGCTGTTCAACGGAGCCGGAAGAATCATCGCAGGCAACAACTTCGACAGATTCGGAAGGTTCACTTCAACACTGGTAAATAACGCATTCATGCTTATCGCCGGCATACTTCTGACACTCGGCGGCATGAGCGGCGCGTACATATTCATACTTTGCGGACTTGTTTTCGTGGGACTTGCATACGGAGGCTGCCCGACCATCACGTCGGCATACATCAACAAGGCTTTCGGACCTGCCAATTTCCCGACGAACTTCAGTATCGCAAACTTCAGCCTGATCCCGGCTGCCACTATAGGACCTATGATCTCTTCGGCATTGCTGGAGTCTGCTGGAGGCAGCTACAGCACAAACTTCTACGCGATAATAGGGTTTTCGGCAGCAGCAGCTGTATTCTGGATGCTGCTCAACAAAGCAAGCAAGGATAGAAATTAAGAGGTATTAATAATGGACTATGATGTAATTATTATCGGAGCAGGACCGGGAGGAATATACGCAGCGTATGAGCTCACAAAAGAAAACAACGGGCTGAAAGTCGCTGTATTCGAAGCGGGTAAAAAACTCGAGGAGAGAAAATGCCCGATAGACGGAGACAAGGTAAAGACATGCATAAACTGTCAGAACTGCTCCATCATGAGCGGCTTTGGAGGCGCCGGAGCTTTCTCGGACGGTAAATATAACATAACGAATGACTTCGGAGGCACTCTGCACGAGTACATCGGCAAGGAGAAGGCAATAAGCCTGATGAAATATGTTGATGATATCAATGTATCTCACGGGGGTGAGGGTACAAAGCTCTACACTACCGCCAATTCATCCTTCAAAAAACTCTGCCGTCAGAATAACCTGATATTGCTTGATGCATCTGTCAGACATCTTGGCACAGACATTAACTATATTGTGCTGGGCAATCTGTATGATGAGTTAAAGGACAAGGTCGATTTCAGATTCAGGACGCCTGTGGAGCATATCGAGGTGACTGATGACGGATACAAAGTCATCACAGTCGATGAAAGCTATACATGCTCCAAGTGCATCGTATCTGTCGGCAGAAGCGGCAGCAAATGGATAGAAACCGTCTGCCATGAACTTGATATCCCTACAGAATCAAACAGAGTCGACCTCGGAGTAAGAGTAGAGCTTCCGGCGGAGCTGTTCTCGCATATTACGGACGAACTCTATGAAAGCAAGATCGTATATAAGACTGAAAAATTCGAAGATAAAGTAAGAACATTCTGCATGAACCCGCGCGGAAGTGTAGTTAACGAGAACACTAACGGGATAGTCACCGTTAACGGCCACAGCTATGAGGATCCTGAAAAGCAGACCAACATGACCAATTTCGCTCTGCTGGTATCCAAACATTTCTCGGTGCCGTTCAAGGACAGCAACGGATACGGCGAGAGTATCGCCAGACTTTCCAACATGCTTGGCGGCGGAGTCATAGTGCAGAGGTTCGGCGACCTCATCCGCGGAAGGAGAACAAATTATAAGAGACTGGCTGACAGTTTCGTGACACCGACTCTTAAAGCCGAGCCGGGAGATCTTAGTCTGGTACTTCCAAAGAGGATACTCGACGGTATCATTGAGATGATATATGCGCTTGATAAGATCGCTCCGGGAACGGCAAACGACGATACACTGCTCTACGGGGTCGAGGTCAAGTTCTACAACATGGAGGTCAGCCTGAACGAACGTCTGGAGACAAAGTATGCCGGTCTCTACATGATAGGAGACGGAAGCGGCGTTACTCATTCACTTTCACACGCTTCTGCAAGCGGTGTGTTCGTGGCCAGAGATATATTGAGACAAATTTAATCAGTGAAAGGAGCACAGCATCCATGAAAAACGTTAAATGTCTTAAGTGCATAAAGTGCGGAAAAGAATACGAAGCTCTTCCTGACGCTACTACATGCGAATGCGGAGGTATTCTCGATGTAATTTATGACTATGATTACATCAAAGAAAACTTCACGCCAGACGACATATCGTCAAGTGATAACTACACGATGTGGCGTTATCGTCCGTTCCTCCCGGTAGAGGAGGATACTGTTCAGCCACCTCTCAGAGTAGGCTGGTCGCCTCTTTATGAGGAGCCGAGAATGGCTGAAAAGCTTGGAATCAGAAAGTTCTGGCTCAAGGATGATGGCCTCAATCCGACAGCATCACTCAAGGATAGAGCAAGCTCCATGGGAGTTGCCAAGGCAATCGAGGCAGGCTATGACACTATTGCGTGCTCTTCGACAGGAAACGCAGCAAGCTCTCTGGCAGGCAATGCCGCGGCTGCAGGACTCAAGACTTACATTTTCGTTCCTGAAAGAGCTCCGATCGGCAAGGTAGCCCAGCTTCTGATCTTCGGTGCAAATGTCGTTTCGGTCAAGGGCAATTACGAAGAAACCTTCGAGCTATCAAAAGCAGCGATTGACGAGTACGGCTGGTACAACAGAAATGCCGCCATCAACTGCTACCTTATGGAAGGCAAAAAGACTGTCGCCCTCGAAATAGCTGAGCAGCTGGGTTGGGAGGTTCCTGACTACGTTGCTCTTTCGGTCGGCGACGGATGCACTATCGGCGGAGTCTGGAAGGGATTCAAAGACCTCTATAACGCAGGATTCACAAACAAGCTGCCTAAGATCATCTCGGTACAGTCCGTCAACACATGTCCAATCAACAGGGCGGCTCGCACGGGAGAGCCTTGGGAGCCTATGGAAGAGAACACGCTTGCTGACTCCATTTCGGTAGGTGTACCTCGCAACCCTGACAAGGCTATTAATGCGATTCTCGAGTCAGGCGGCATCCCTGTGGAAGTAACTGATGAAGAGATACTTGAGGCAATGAGAGTCACGGGCAGAGAATGCGGTGTGTTTGGTGAGCCTGCAGGCGTAACGGGCATGGCAGGACTTACAAAGCTGTGCAAAGAAGGTAAGATCCCTGCAGATGCAAGCGTAGTGGCCATCGTAACAGGCAATGGACTTAAGGATACTGCCAACGGAATCAAGGCAGCAGGAGAGCCTGTAAAACTTGAACCGGATATCGACAAGTTCCGCGCATACTACGAAGAATTGAACAAATAAAAAGAAACTTAGGAAAACATATATATTTGTTGACATATAAAAAATTTTTTGGCATCATAAAAATATGCTAGACAATTAATTATCACATTGAAAATATACTGTTATAGTCTTAAAGATAACGGAGGTACAATATGCTTGATCTCACTATTTATGAAAAAGGCTTGAAGAACAATATCGAGCGTGCAAAAGCTCAGAACATCATCCTGCCGACTATTGATCAGCAGATGCATCCGGAGAAGGTTCCTGAAAAGATCCTTGAGAAGCTGAAAGGCGTAGGCCTTTGGGACATTGATCCTGTAAACCTTTTCCGTATTACATGGAAGAATGAGCAGAAGGAATCCGGCGGACTTTTCCACGGACCTAACTACATCGTCATCCCACCTGAACTTTCAGGCGTGAAGTGCCGCATCATCTGCATGATCGGCAAGTGGTTCCCGACAGGCTGCCACAAGGTAGGTGCTTCTTATGGATGCCTCGTACCTGAGCTTGTTACAGGTCAGTTCGACTCCGGATATCACAAGGCTGTATGGCCTTCGACAGGCAACTACTGCAGAGGCGGTGCATTCGACAGCGCGCTCCTCGGAGTTTATTCCGTAGCGATCCTGCCTGAGGGCATGAGCCGCGAAAGATTCGACTGGCTGAAGAACATTGCCAGCGAAGTAATCGCAACACCTGGAACAGAGTCCAACGTAAAGGAGATCTTCGACAAGACTCACGAGCTGAGAGCTACAAGAGAAGACGTTTGGATCCTCAACCAGTTCGAGCAGATGGGCAACTACATGTGGCATTACAACGTAACAGGTAACGCCATCGCAGAGGCATTCGAAGAGATGAAGAGGCCTGGCGACAGATTCGCCGGTGCAGCCTTCACTTCGGGCTCAGCAGGAACCATGGCTTCCGGAGACAGACTCAAAGAGCTCTATCCTACAGCTAAACTTGCAGTAGGTGAAGCGCTGCAGTGCCCGACACTCCTCGACAACGGATTCGGTGCACACAGAATCGAGGGAATCGGTGACAAGCACGTTCCATGGATCCACAACATCAAAAACACTGACATGGTCATCGCTATCGATGATGAGGATTCGCAGAACCTTCTCAGACTCTTCAACGAGAAGGTTGGCCGCGACTATCTCAAGGAGCAGGGCGTAGATCCTGAACTCGTTGATCTTCTCGGATACTTCGGCATCAGCGGCATAGCCAACCTGCTCTGCTGCATCAAGATGGCCAAGTACTATGAGCTGACAGAGAACGACGTACTGGCAACAGTAATGACAGACTCTGCGGTAATGTACCAGTCCAGGATCAAAGAACTTCAGGACGAGCAGGGTGAGTACACTCACGAGAAGGCTGCACTCCACTACAACAAGCACATCCTTGACGAGAAGGATGACAACCTCATGGAGCTGACTTACAAGGATCGCAAGAGAATCCACAACCTCAAGTACTACACATGGGTTGAGCAGCAGGGCAAGACAGTTGATGAGATCAATGCTCTGTGGTATGACGAAGCGAACACATGGGGCGCACTCAGAAAAGAGAGAGAAAAGGTCGATGAGCTCATCAACGAGTTCAACGAGGCAACAGGCCTGCTCAAGAAGCTGTAATTCTTCAAAAAATTATGTAACAACAACAAAAGGGGCTGTTAGAAACAGCCTCTTTTTGTGCCTGAATATAAGCAGAAAAAACACTCAAAACATAAAACCATTTTGCTTATTTTTCTTGTCTTTAAGATTGCTTGGAATTATAATTAATTCATCATAAACCTATCTGCTGATACGTTAGGATAGTGTTCTCAAAATACGGTCGGCAGAGTTTTCTGTGTTATATAAAACAGGGAGGAAAATGATTATGAAGAAAAGACTTATTGCTTTATTGGTTTGCTTAGTAATGGTTATGATGCCAATGCTGGCAGCCTGCGGCGGCGGCGGTGGCGGCGGCGAAGAGCCTGCTGCTGATGAGGGCGGCGTAAAAGTCGGTCTGATCACGCTCCACGACGAGAACTCGACATACGACCTGAACTTCATCAATGCGTTCAAGGATTCGATGGCGAACCTCGGAATCAGCGAGGAGAACTACATGATCAAGACAAACATTCCTGAAGGCCAGGAGTGCTATGATACTGCAGCTGACCTCGTTGACGCAGGATGCAACATCATCTTCGCAGACTCATTCGGTCATGAAGCTTACATGATCCAGGCTGCTAAGGAATTCCCTGATGTTCAGTTCTGCCACGCTACAGGTACAAAGGCTCATACCGAGAATCTGCCAAACTACCACAATGCTTTCGCTGCTATCTATGAGGGACGTTATCTCGCAGGTGTTGCTGCAGGAATGAAGCTCAATGAGATCAAGGATGCAGGCAAGCTCAAAGGCGATGTGCCAAAGATGGGCTATGTTGGTGCGTTCACATACGCAGAGGTAGTTTCCGGATATACATCATTCTATCTCGGAGCAAAGAGCGTATGCCCGGATGTAGTAATGGATGTTACATTCACAGGTTCATGGTATGATGAGACAGCTGAGAAGGAAGGCGCAAACAAGCTGATCCAGGGCGGATGCGATCTCATCTCGCAGCACGCTGACTCCATGGGAGCTCCTACAGCTTGCGAAGAGGCAGGAATTCCTGACGTATCCTACAACGGAAGCACAAAGAGCGCTGCTCCTAACACTTACATCATCTCGTCCAGAATCAACTGGTCGCCTTACTATGAATTCGCAGTAAACGCAGTTAAGAACGGCGAAGAGATCCCTGCAGACTGGACAGGAACAATCGATACAGGTTCTGTAGAACTCACAGAGCTCAACGATGCTGTTGCTGCTGAGGGTACTGCTGAGAAGCTCGACGAGGTTAAGGCAGGCCTTGCTGACGGATCGATCCACGTATTCGACTGCGCAGCTATCTCGGTTGAAGGTGCACCACTCGAGTCCTATAAGGCTGACGTTGATGATATGGGTGACTATGCTCCTGACACAGAGGTTGTATCTGACGGATACTTCCATGAGTCCGAGTACAGATCAGCTCCATACTTCGACCTGAACATCGACGGTATCAACCTGCTCGATACTAACTTCGGCTAAACCACAACTTAAAACTAGTAGTTCAATAGTTCTGACCGGTCCCGCTCAGGCGGGACCGGTCAAATTATAAAGAGTATAAAGATTCGATATCGGAAAGGGGAGATCATTTTGCAAGACAGCAGAACACCCGCAGTTTCGATGAGAAACATTACAAAAACATTCGGCACCATAGTAGCCAACAACAAGGTCAACCTCGACATCTACAAGGGTGAGATCCTCTCTCTCCTCGGAGAGAACGGCTCGGGCAAGACCACGTTGATGAACATGCTGTCCGGTATTTATTATCCTGATGAAGGCGAGATCCTGATTGACGGCAAGCCCGTACAGATCTCATCGCCTAAGGATGCATATGATTACGGTATCGGAATGATCCACCAGCACTTCAAACTGGTGAATATCTTCAGCGCTGCGCAGAACATTATCCTCGGCATGGAGTCCGACCAGGGTGTTAAAAATACCCGCTTCGGAAAACTTGACATAGAGAGGGCATCAAAGCGCATACGCGAGATCTGCGACCTTTACGGATTCGATGTTGATCCGGATCAGAAGGTTTACGACATGTCAGTGTCACAGAAACAGACGGTAGAGATCGTTAAGGTGCTCTACAGGGGAGCAGACATTCTGATACTCGATGAGCCTACCGCTGTACTGACTCCGCAGGAGACGGAAAAACTCTTCAACGTGCTGCGCAACATGAAGGCAGACGGAAAAACTGTCATCATTATCACTCACAAGCTGCACGAGGTAGAGGCTATCTCTGACAGAGTAGCAATACTTCGCAAGGGTGAGTATATCGGAGATCTGATAACAAGCGAGACCAACGCTCAGGAAATGACCAACATGATGGTAGGGCGTGAGGTCGAGCTCAATATAGACAGGCCTGAACCAAAGAACGTAAAACCACGTGTCATTATAAAAGACATGACAGTCAGGTCGGAAGACGGCATCCTCAAACTCGATCATGTTTCCTTTACGGCTAATACCGGAGAAGTGCTCGGCATCGCCGGCATCTCGGGCTGCGGTCAGAAGGAACTTCTTGAAGCAATAGCCGGACTTCAGCCTATCGAAAAGGGCGAGATCATATATGTTGAGGATGACGGAACGGAAACAAATCTCGTAGGAATGGATCCTCTCGAGATCGATAAGAAGGGAGTATCACTCGCTTTCGTACCTGAAGACAGACTCGGCATGGGTCTTGTAGCAAACATGAACCTCGCAGACAACATGATGCTGAGGTCGTTCAGGAGAAAGGGCAGTATTGCCGGTTTCACGGACCGCAAGACACCTTGGGAGCTTGCGGAAAAGGTTGTGGAAGAACTCGAAGTCGTTACTCCGGGCATTGAAACACCGGTCAGAAGGCTTTCAGGAGGAAACGTACAGAAGGTGCTGGTAGGCCGTGAAATAGCCATGAACCCTACGGTGCTGATGTCGGCATACGCAGTCAGAGGACTGGACATCAATGCCTCATATACTATTTACGATCTTATCAATCAGCAGAAAGAACGCGGAGTAGCCGTAATATTCGTCGGAGAAGACCTCGACGTTCTGCTCGAACTCAGCGACCGCATACTTGTACTGTGCGGAGGTAAGGTGAGCGGTATCGTAGACGGCAGAACAGCCGACAAGAATTCAGTAGGACTGCTCATGACAAAGGTCGGAGGTGATGCAGTTGGATAAGCAGAAAAAAGAACCATTGATCCACATCACTAAGAGAAAGATGATCTCTAAGAAACATGAGTGGGCAATCAGACTGGGAAGTATCGTTATAGCGCTCATCGTATGCGCTATCATTACTACCATCACTACACATCTTAATCCGATCGCAGTATACGCTTCGATGTGGGAAGGCTCGTTCGGTACAGAGCGTAAAATATGGGCTCTTCTTAAAGAACTGTCCATCCTGCTCATGATATCCGTAGCCCTCGCTCCGTCCTTCAAGATGAAGTTCTGGAACCTCGGCGGCGGAGGCCAGACGATGGCCGGCGTCCTTGCTACGGCAGCCTGCATGATAACTCTTGCAGACAAAATGCCAAGCGGCGTAATAATGATCGTATCGTTCATATCGGCTCTCTGCGCAGGTGCACTCTGGGCATTCATCCCGGCGTTCTGCAAGGCTAAGTGGAACACGAACGAGACTCTGTTCACTCTGATGATGAACTACGTTGCCACACAGCTGGTGGCATACTACATCATCATCTGGGAGTCGCCTAAGGGATCCGGAAAGATCGGTATTATCAATCCTAACACTGAAGCAGGCTGGCTGCCTGTTATCGCAGGAAAGCAGTATCTGCTCGTTGTTATCGCAGCTATTATTGTCACGGTGTTCATGTATATCTACCTGAGATATACCAAACACGGATACGAGCTCAGCGTAGTAGGTGAGAGCCAGAATACAGCGAAATACGTTGGTATAAACGTAGGCAAGGTTATCGTCCGTACGCTTATACTTACAGGTCTGATCTGCGGATTCGTAGGCTGGCTGCTTGTAGCCGGTACCGACCACACCATGACAACCACCATTGAAGCCGGAAGAGGATTCCTCGGCGTCATGGTAGCATGGCTCGCGCACTTCAACCCTATCGGAATGGTGCTCTCCGGATTGCTCCTCGTGTTTATGGGCAGAGGCGCAGGTGAGATCTCCACAACGTTCGGACTGAATAAGTCGTTCGGAGACATACTTACCGGAATAATTCTCTTCTTCGTAATAGGAAGCGAGTTCTTCATCAACTATCAGATACACTTCCGCAAATCGCACAGAAAGGAGGCTGCAGATGTTTAGTCTTGTAACATTCATTCCGAGAGCGATCGTACAGAGTATTCCGCTCCTTCTCGGCTGCGTAGGCGAAACACTGAATGAAAAATCAGGCAGCCTTAACCTCGGTATCCCGGGCGTAATGTATGTAGGAGCTATCTGCGGAGTAATCGGATCCTTTATGTATGAGAACTCCGGAGCAACATTCAACTCGTTCGTTGGTCTGCTGATACCAATATTATGCTGTATGCTGGGATCACTGCTGATGGGACTCATATTCTGTTTCCTGACAGTTACCCTGAGGGCTAACCAGAACGTAACAGGTCTCGCAATGACCACTTTCGGTGTAGGTTTTGGTAACTTCTTCGGAGGATCCATCATCAAGCTGACAGGAGCTGAAGTTCCTTCGATCGCACTTTCCGCTACGAGCAAGGCTTTCAAAGCAACGATCCCGTTTGCGGATAAGGCCGGTGTAGTAGGAGATCTGCTTCTGTCGTACAGCTTCATGACCTATGTGGCTATCGCAATAGCTATCATCACAAGCTATGTTCTGAAGAGGACACGCACAGGACTCGAACTCAGAGCCGTAGGCGAAAACCCTGCTACAGCGGATGCTGCAGGTATCAACATCAACAGATACAAATACTTCTCAATATGCATCGGATGCATGATCGCCGGAATCGGCGGACTTTACTACGTACTCGACTACGCGAGCGGAGTATGGTCCAACGATGCGTTCGGTGACAGAGGATGGCTCGCCATCGCTCTGGTAATCTTCTCAATATGGCGTCCGAACTGGGCTATATGGGAATCGATGCTATTCGGCGGACTCTATATACTTTATCTGTACATCCCGACCGGCACAAACTTCGCCGTAAAAGAGATATACAAGATGTTCCCGTATATAGTAACCATCATAGTTCTTATCGCTATCAGCATCAGGAACAAGCACGAGAATCAGCCGCCTGAAGCTCTCGGTCTGCCGTACTTCAGAGAAGACCGATAGCAGATTATTATTTCAGATAACGCAACATGAAAGGCGCAGCTTTGCGCCTTTCACTGCATAAGCAGAAGGGAGGGGAGTCTTGAAATACGAAACATATAAGAAACTGGCGCCTGCTGCGCTGGGAAAAGTTAAAGCCGACCTCATTTTCAAGAACTGCAGAATAGTAGATGTTTTTACCGGCGAAGTCGTTGAAGGAAATATCGGCGTAAAGGACGGTATAATCATCGGAGTCTCAAGATCTCTTCAGGGCAAGAAGGAGATAGATCTCAACGGTGCATATATCGCCCCGGGATTCATTGATGCCCATCTGCATCTTGAGTCAACTATGGTTGCCCCGGCGGAACTCGTGGCAACAGCAGCATCTTTCGGTACCACGACGTTCATTGTAGACCCTCATGAAGCCTGCAATGTATCCGGAGCTGACGGCATACAGTACATTCTCGACCAGACTGAAAAGTCGAATGCAAATGTATTCGTTATGCTGCCTTCGTGCGTACCGGCAACAAACATTGACGACAACGGCTGCATGTTTGCGGCTAACGACATGTATCCGTTTGTAGGAAACGAGCGTATCCTAGGCCTCGGCGAAGTTATGGATGATGATGCAGTTATCGACGGAGACCCGAGGATGTTCGCGAAGTTCGCGCTCTTCGATCACCAGACCATCGACGGACACGCGCCGTTCCTTCCTAACAGGAAGCTTTCGGCATACAAACTCGCAGGTGTGGATACAGACCACGAGGCTTCATCATTCGAGTACGCTCTCGAGGAAGCCAGAAGAGGCATACATGTTCATGTACGTGAAGGTTCGGCTGCACACAACGTGGATGACATCATCAGCGGCATAGTAAGGACAGGTATAGATACCGAGCATTTCAGCTTCTGCACTGACGACAAGCACATCGAGGATATCCTGAGGGAAGGTCATATCGTATATAACGTCAGAAGAGCTGTACAGCTTGGTCTCAACCCATTCAAGGCTATCAAGATGGCTACGATCAACACGGCCAAGTGCTATGGCCTTAAGCACATGGGCGCCATTGCTCCGGGATATCAGGCAGACTTCGTAATTTTTGACAACATGAAGGACTTCAATGTGCTTGATGTATACTTCAAAGGCAAGCGCATCGACAGGGATGCTCCTATAAAGGTCAGAAAGTGCCCGCCGCATCTGAAGCACACGGTGAATATCAGCAAGGTGAGTGCTTCTGACTTTGCTCTTCCGATCAGGTCAAAGACTACTCATGTCATCGGAATGGAGCCTAAGCAGATCGTGACCAGTGATATTGTAGCTCACTTCCCTAAGACTGAAAACTTTGTGCCTCATGACGGTTATCTGAAGATCGCTGCTGTCGAAAGACACCAGAACAGCGGCAAGATAGGCGTTGCGGTAACCAAGGGCTACGGTATAAAAGGCGGAGCGGTCGCATCATCCGTTTCACATGACTCGCACAATATCATCGTAATAGGCGATAACGATGAAGATATCGCAATCGCTGTAAACGAGATAGCACGTGTCCAGGGCGGATATACCGTCGTTGAAAACGGAAAAGTTTTCGAGACCCTGCCGTTGCCTATCATGGGCCTCATGACAGACGTACACTTCAAGGAGGTAAACGAAAAACTTGCGGTTATGAAGGAGAAAGCATATGCCATGGGCGTGTCACAGGACTTCGACCCATTCATTACGCTCTCGTTCATGGCTCTCACCGTAATACCTGAGCTCCGCGTCACTCCGAGAGGTCTGTACAGAGTATCTGATAAAGGATCCGGATTTATTAAATAAGCGATGTTTGATAACAAAATAATGAGCGAGGCAATATGCCTTGCGGAAGAACACAAAAAATACCTTCATACAGTGCCGGAAAGCGCATTTGAAGAACATGAGACGACCGCATATATTAAAGGGATATGCGGTCGTTATCCCGTAGAGATAATTGATATCGGGATGGATACCGGAGCGGTATATTACCTCGATGCGGGCCGCGATGAGACAATAGCTCTCAGAGCGGATATTGACGCTCTTCAAACTGAACAAGGTCCTCAGCACCTCTGCGGTCATGATGCACATTCGTCAACTCTGCTTGGCGCGATGCACTATCTCTGTGCTGTTAAAGAAGAACTTCCTTACAATGTGCTCTTTATATTCCAGCCGGCAGAAGAGGGGACGCGCGGCGCAAAGGCCATGCTCGATCACGGACTTCTTGAAAAAGTCCCGCAAAAGCCTGTACGCATATTCGGCATACACAACAGACCTGAAGTCGACTGCGGTGATGTAGTTGTCCATAAGGGCCCGCTGATGTCAGAGAAAAACATCTACAGGATCACTTATACAGGTGTTCCCGGCCATGGTTCACTGCCTCACAAGTGCGTCGATCCTATAATCGCCGCCGCGTCATTCGTTACCGGGCTGCAGACGATAGTGAGCAGAAATGTGGATCCGTTTCAGCCGGTCATCTGTACCGTTAACAGCATATCAGCCGGAGCCCCGGAGATCCCGGTACCTAAGGACGCAGTGATCACAGGCTATTTCAGATCGTTCGATCATGATACTCATTCCCGGATGGAAAAGAGGCTCAGACGGCTTGCAGAGAATACTGCGGAAGCTTTTGAGTGCGGATGCGATATCAGCATCGTTCATGCCGTTCCTGCGGTAGACAATTCAGAGGAAATGTATCATGTGGCAATGCGTGCGGCTGAAGCTGCCGTCGGCAAAGAACATATAGTGGAAAGCCGGGCCTGTATGGCTTCGGAAGATTTCGCGGTATTCGGCGAAGAGATACCTTCGTTCTTCTACTGGGTAGGAAGCGGTACGCCGGGCAGGGAATGCGCGTCATGGCATGATCCTGATTTCAGTGTGGATCCTCACTATATGGAGACTGCAATTCCGGTTTTATGTGCATCTGCAATGACGCGATAAACTAAAATGGTTTTAGTTTAAAAACTTAAAAAACAGCCCTAAATTGGGCTGTTTTTATTGATTTTGCGTTTATTTCGTGCCTATAATTATACAACGGTTTTAACTCTCGTTAACCGTAAAGCACTATCAATTAAACGAGGACTGAGATGAGACTGATGAAAACAGAAGATGCCGTAGGGCAGGTGATCTGCCACGACATCACACAGATCATAAAAGACGTCAAAAAAGACGCCGTGTTCCGCAAGGGACATATCATAAAGGAAGAAGATATACCTGTGCTTCTTTCTGTCGGCAAGGATCACATTTACGTTTGGGAAAACGATGAGACCATGATGCACGAGAACGATGCAGCTGAGGTGCTGTGCGCCATCTGCAAGGGCGAAAACATGAGCCGTGGCAAGGTGAAGGAAGGCAAGATCGAACTCGCGGCAGAATGCGACGGTGTACTCAGGATCGACAGAGAAAAACTGATGGCTGTCAATTCGTTCGGACAGATGATGATAGCCACGCGTCACGGCGACTTTCCTGTAAAGAAGGGCGACAAACTCGCTGGCACACGCATAATCCCGCTCGTCATAGAAAAGGAAAAGATGGAGCGGGTCAAAGCTGTTTCAGGTGATAAACCTATTATGAGCGTAGAACCGTACATTTTCCGCAAAGCAGGAATAGTCAGCACCGGCAATGAGGTTTTCTACGGACGCATAAAAGATGAGTTCACTCCTGTTGTAAAGGACAAGCTTGAGGAGTACGGCGCCGAAGTCGCAGGAATCAGGATGTCTGACGACAACAACGAAAACATCGAAAAATGCATCAAAGCGTTCATCGACGAAGGCTGCGACATGGTGGTCTGCACCGGAGGCATGAGCGTGGACCCTGATGACAGGACTCCTCTGGCCATACGCAATGTGTGCGGCAGTGCTGTCACCTACGGAGCTCCGGTACTGCCGGGCGCAATGTTTATGCTCGCATACTACGGAGAAAACAACATTCCTGTCATGGGACTTCCGGGATGCGTGATGTATGCCCGCAGGACGATCTTTGATATCGTACTGCCAAGGATAATGACGGGAGAGATACTGGAAAAGAAAGACTTCGACAGACTCGGAGAGGGTGGGCTTTGCCTGAACTGCAAAGTGTGCACCTTCCCGAACTGCGGATTCGGCAAATAAATAAGGTGTTACAATCCAAAAGCGCGCTGGACTTTAACATATATAAATTAGTTCTGTTTATTGCTGCGTAAAGCGGCAATACTGGAAGGAAGGTTATTATGAAGAAGAAATATCTGGCACTTGCTGTTATTTTCGCGATGATTTTTGCTCTCGCGGCATGCGGCGGCGGAAGCGGTGACAGTGAAGAAGCCGCACCGGCAGAAAAGACTACAGTCAACGTATTTGCAGCTGCATCACTCAGCGCGGTAATGGGGGAGTTTGAGTCATCTTATGAGGAAGCTAATCCTGATGTGGACATAGTTGTTAATGCTGACAGCTCCGGAGCACTTCTCACACAGATCCAGGAAGGAGCTCCATGTGATGTGTTCTTCAGCGCTGCTCAAAAGCAGATGGATGAGCTCGAAGGTGCAGGCATGGTGGTCGAAGGCACAAGAACCAATGTTGTCAACAACCAGCTTGTAGTAGTAACGCAGCCTGACAGCGATACAGCTGTAACAGGACTTGCTGACATCGCAAACGCTAAGAGCATAGCTCTT
The DNA here is from genome assembly GCA_045220485.1 of Anaerovoracaceae bacterium. Lineage (GTDB taxonomy): Bacteria > Bacillota > Clostridia > Peptostreptococcales > Anaerovoracaceae > Crickella. The sequence continues at coordinate 21,205 of JBGUVT010000100.1, forward strand.
GCTGACGGCAGCGTTCCTGTTGGAAAGTACACAAGACAGGCAATGATCAATCTCGGCCTTCTCAAAGAGGTCGAAGACCCGGCAACCATTACAACTCAGGAAGTATCCGAGCAGCTCGGCGGAGTCGAGATCAGTGAGCAGGGCAACGTAAGCAAGGTTCTGGCCGCGGTTGAAGAAGCATCCTGCGAAGTAGGAACCACATACCTGTCAGACACGATTGGTCATGAGGATGGTGTAAAGATCCTTGAAGTGGTAGGATATGACGTAACAGGCAATATCATCTATCCGGTAGCACAGATCGTAAATCAGGATGCAGATGATGCTGAAACTGCAGCAGCAGCAGATTTCATCTCTTTCATCACAAATGACGATGCCAAGGCTCTTTATGAGCTGTTCGGATTCGATACAGATGTAGAATAATAAAAAGGGTAAGTGAACGGCTTTATTGAATTAGCAAAAACACTGGACTGGAGTCCTTTATGGATATCCCTTAAGACCGGGGTCGTAGCGACCATAATATCGTTCTTCCTCGGCCTTTGGGCTGCCCGCAAGGTCATAAAGAAAGACTACAGGGCAAAGTCGATCCTTGATGGGATACTGACTTTGCCTATGGTGCTTCCTCCGACCGTAGCGGGTTTCTTTTTGCTTCTTATCTTCAGCCGCAGAAGAGCGTTCGGAATATTCCTGAATGACACCTTTGACATACAGGTAGTCCACACATGGCTTGGATGCATAATCGCTGCGACAGTCATAGCTTTCCCCCTGATGTACAGGAACGCAAGAGCGGCATTTGAACAGATCGATGCAAATCTGGTTTATGCAGGACGGACGTTGGGTATGTCAGAATTATCGATATTCTGGCGGATAGTAGTACCGACTGCAGGTCCCGGGATCGCGAGCGGCACGATACTTACGTTTGCCCGTGCGATGGGTGAGTACGGAGCCACATCGATGCTTGCGGGCAACATACCGGGAAAGACGGGAACCGTTTCACAGCGCATAGCGATGGTCATACAGGATGGAGATTATGTTACCGCGGGATTCTGGGTGATCATAGTGCTTATTATTGCTTTCTTTGCCATCTTTCTGATCAACATGATCACGGGGAAGCATATGAAGAACGTCAGAAAGTGGTAGGTGTACGGAATGAAGAGACTGTACGCAGACATCCACAGAAGAATAGGTGAATTCGACCTTAACGTGCTGATCGAAAGTGATGCTGACAGAGTAGGTGTCCTGGGAGAATCCGGAAGCGGCAAGAGCATGACTCTAAGGAGCATAGCGGGTATAGAATCTGTTGATTCCGGTCATATTGAAGTAGACGGCAGGGTCCTGTATGATTCTTCAGAAAAGACAGACCTGAAACCTCAGAAGCGCAATGTCGGGTATATGTTTCAGAACTACGCGCTGTTCCCTACTATGAGTGTCATTAAGAATGTCATGGCAGGGCTTGGCAGACCGACAGAAGAAAACCGGAGCAAGGCTGCAGACATGCTTAGACGGTTTCGCATGGATGGATATGAAGAAAGGCTCCCGGGAGAACTGTCGGGAGGTCAGCAGCAGAGGGTTGCTCTCGCGCGGATCATGGTTACAGAGCCGGATCTTATTCTTCTGGACGAACCGTTCTCTGCTCTTGACAGCTATCTCAGGGACCGCATGCAGGTGGAAATGCTGGAGATGCTGGGAGACTATACAGGTCAGGTCGTGATGGTATCTCACAGCAGAGATGAGCTTTACCGGTTCAGCAACGAGCTTTTCGTATTAAGCAAAGGAAGCATTATAAGACACGGTGAGACAAAATCTGTTTTCAGGGAACCGGAGAATGCCATAGCTGCAAGGCTGACCGGATGCAAAAACTTCTCTTCTGCAAAAGTTGTGGATGATCATACGATTGAAGCAGCTGACTGGGGAGTCACGCTGAAGCTTGACAGAGTTATTCCTGCGGATATTACTTCAATAGGATATCGGGCGCACAACTTCAGTCCCGTTTACGGGGAGAAGCAGGAAAACTGCATCAGATTCGATTTGATGAGAGTCGACGACCTGCCGTTCGAAAAGAATTACTACATCCGGACTCCGGATATTAATGCTCCGCTATGCTGGTTCGTTCAGGGCGAAGAGCAGCGGATCCTTGAAGAAAGAGGACTTCCGGATTACCTGAAAATGAATGAAGACGATATATTGCTTTTGAAGTGAATGATATGAGCTTTTATGATGTAATAAGCGAACTGAATATAAATCTCGAAAACCGTCTGTTCACGGTCTGCGATGGAACTCATGCCGGGGAGAAGATGATCGTATCCGGCGGCAACCTTGTCTGGATGAGTGATGAGGAAGGATTCTTTTCGGTGCATGCATCCGAGGCTGTTTCTGCAGAAGACGGCAAATTGACTGTGATAGACGGCAGCAGGGTGTTCGCGGAGCTCCTCGGAAACGAAAAGAAGGTCGTTATCTGCGGTGCAGGTCATGTTTCCATGCCTGTCATTGAGATCGCAAAAATGCTTGGCTTCCGCGTGACTGCCATTGATGACAGGGAGCAGTTCGTGCAGAATGCGCTTGATCATGGCGCAGATGAAGGAATATGCAGCGGCTTTGAAGAGGCGCTCGCAGGAATCACCGGTGATCCGGA
>JBGUVT010000101.1:0-8491 GCA_045220485.1 Anaerovoracaceae bacterium
CCATGATCCATGTCTATACCTACTGCAATCACGCCGCATTTCTCTGCATGTTCTATTTTTTTATGAATAAGATCGATATCAGCGTAAGGTTTTACCACCTCTATCATGCGTGCTCCGGCCTTTACAAAGCCTTCGATATCCTCGTCAGGCGCCGCGCCATACCAGAACACTGCATTTGCATCAACAACACCTTTTACAAGAGCATTCTTTGCGCCTTCATACATGAAATGATCCACATACGAGAGTGCCGCTGACATTATCGGAGAAGCAAATTTCTCTCCGAACAGAGTGAACTCTGTCGAAGGGATCACAGAATTAAGGTATCTTGTTTCTATCAGGAGGCTGTCGAGATAGTCTCTTGAAATCTTGTCTGAATTGCCGTTTGACATGTCGGTATTCCTTTCCGTCTTACCCTTTTTGCATATTTGTAAAAATAACCTCTCACCAGTGATGATGAGAGGTATTTTGTGTCTTTCAGCCTGTTTGAAACCGGCTTTCTAGAAATCGTAATCCTTGCTCTTTGGAGAGTTTGCTGCTACTGACTCAGCATCGTACCAGATCAGGTTGTTGCCTGATTCTTTGTCGAACAGCTGGATCAGCTCCGGCTTGAATGTGAAGTTGATCTTGGATCCGATGGATACATCTGTTTCGAGATCGATAGTCTGGAGAACCATTACTACATCGTCTCCTCCGCAGTTTGCGTGGAGGTCGACTTCGGAACCGAGCATCTCGGACACTTCGACTTCACCGCTCAGCTTGCCTTCGCCGACTCTGATGTGCTGAGGACGGATGCCGCAGATGATGTCGCACGGCTGCTGTCCATTAGCTTTCAGTGCCTTCTGCTGGAAGTCGCTGAGCTTGTACTCAACGCCCTTGATATTTGCATAGTACACGCCATCCTTCAGCTCGAGCTTGCAGCCGTCAAAGAAGTTCATAACAGGCATGCCGATGAATCCAGCTACGAAGAGGTTTACAGGACGATCGAAAAGATCCTGCGGTGTTCCGATCTGATTGACATAGCCGTCCTTCATGATAACGATCCTGTCACCAAGAGTCATAGCTTCTGTCTGATCGTGTGTAACGTACATAAATGTTGTGTTGATACGCTGACGAAGTTTGATGATCTCTGCTCTCATCTGGTTACGCAGTTTAGCGTCGAGGTTGGAGAGAGGCTCATCCATCAGGAAGACCTTAGGGTCACGTACCATGGCACGTCCGATCGCAACACGCTGACGCTGTCCGCCGGAAAGAGCCTTTGGCTTACGCTCGAGGTACTGAGTGATGTCGAGGATCTCGGCTACCTCACGCACCTTCTTGTCGATATCTTCCTTAGGTGTTTTCTTGAGCTTGAGCGCAAACGCCATGTTGTCATAAACGGACATGTGCGGATAGAGCGCGTAGTTCTGGAAAACCATTGCGATATCGCGATCCTTGGCTGCGATATCATTTACCAGCTTGCCATCGATGTAGAGCTCACCTCCGGAGATGTCTTCAAGTCCTGCTACCATACGCAGCGATGTGGACTTTCCGCATCCGGATGGTCCTACCAGTACGATGAATTCCTTGTCCTTGATGTGAAGGTTGAAATCATGTACAGCTGTGACCTTGTTGTCATACACCTTCTTCATGTCTTTAATGATAACTTCTGACATATTTCCCGACCCTAGCATCCCAGCCTCCGCTAACGAATGCCTCACAAGTACCCGGTAAAAGAGTAAATGCATTACGACAGGTCTCCACACTGCCGCACCGTGAGCCGAACGGTTAATCCTCCTTTTTTTACATGTACGCCGCCCATTAAGTGGAGTGATACGACGCCATGGTATTAGTAATGACATACTATCATGAGCATTTTTTCAATGGCATGGACGAATGTTCAGTGTTTATGGATGAATGTTTGAATATTAAAAATTGCCGCGCCGGAGCGCGGCAATCAGCAGTATTTGATCAAAAACCATCCAGTTCTCTGAGATCATCCATAGACGCGTATTCATCTTCGGATGGATCTGCAACGAAATCTCCGTCACTATCTACAACAGGCAGAAACGGTTTGAATTCAGGCAGCAGGAGCGTCGCTCCCAACATCGCCAGCAATCCGAATCCGCAAAACACCCATATAAACGCGTATAGCGGAAGGTCCTTCAGGTCTGAGTAGGTCAGTACAAACGGGAATATGTCGAAGAACGCTATAACTAAAAACTTAAAAGGCTTTCTGACCAGAAAGTACATTGAGTTCTTTATCAGATGCGGCAGCGTGTCTTCAAATGCCGCCATCGTAGGCAGCAAGTACAAATACAGAAATACTATTGCTGCGCCAATGGCATATATCGCAAACTTCAGGTTTGCGATCGCGCCGCCAGCCTGATCGCATATCTGCAGATCTACAGTCAGGAACCCCATCAGGAATACAAACAGCAGCCAGGCTATCGTCCCCTGCTTGAAGTTGGTTTTAAACCCGATCCAGAACTGCTTGAACGGATTCACGACGCCACCGCTCCTGAGTGTTTTGAACATCACATGATACAATGCGACGAGCCCCGCTCCCATCGTAAAGAACGGCAGGCTGAATATGACGAACATCAGGTTCGCAGCGATGATTATGCCGAACTTCGTCATAAACCTTCCGAAGAAGCTGTCATTATCAAGAAAACCCTGCATGAATGAGCCCATTGAAGTCTCCCCGTCTTATCTTATTTTTTTGAAATACAGCTGTATAGCAGGATAGTCACCCAGCATCCATGGAAGGGTGTATCCGGCATTCATGAGAGCGTCTCCGGAGAAGATCTTCCTTTCTTCTTCAGTCGAAGGCGCTAAAAACGCAGGCAGCTTAAGCCTGTATTTCTCTGACTCATCGGTCACCTCATATATTCCCTGAGGGTCAAGGCCCTTGAGTTTCAGATTGATCAGCGCCTGATTAGGCTGCGTATCGCTCACTACAAGACTCAGAAGAGCTTCTGAGCCATCCTCTGAGACGGATTCCCACGCGGTGTATGGCTCTTCGCCGATTTCCGAGAGTCGATAATAGAGACCGCTCTGAATGAGATCATAGTACTTTTTAAATATGCGAACCTGATCCTTTATCGACTCTTTTTCTTTGTCGCTCAGTTTTCCAGGATCCAGCTCGTATCCGAAGGTTCCGGCCATTGCCGTGACCGCTCTTGTGTATATCGGAGTTGACCTTCCGGTCTGATGGTTTGGCGAAGCGGATACATGCGCTCCCACAGTGCTGACAGGGTATCCGAACGAAGTACCATACTGAATTCTGAGTCTCTGTATAGGGTCAGTATCATCAGAGCACCATATCTGCGGTGAATAGCAAAGGATACCGGCATCGAAGCGGGCTCCGCCGCCGGAGCATCCCTCTACAAGCACGTCAGGGAAATTGGTAGTAATGCGATCCATCAGATCATAAATACCCAGAATAAATCTGTGCATTACCTCACCCTGATGTGAAGGAGGAAGAGCTATGGAGTAAACATCCGAAAGGGATCTGTTCATATCCCACTTAAGGTACTCTATGTTGTTTTCGCTCAGGATCTTCTCCATGCATCCGTACACATAATCGACTATCTCTTTGCGCGACATATCGAGCACGAGCTGGTTTCTTGTACGTGATGCCTGGCGGCCCGGCATGGCAAGCGCCCAGTCAGGATGCTCTCTGTACAGATCGGAGTCCTCATTGATCATTTCAGGCTCCATCCAGATCCCGAACTTAAGGCCTCTCTCATTGACCTGCTCAACGAGTCTTTTGAGACCGCATTTTATCTTATCTTCGTTTACATACCAGTCACCCAGGCCGGCGTTATCGCTGTTTCTCTGTCCAAACCAGCCATCGTCCATTACAACCATCTCGATTCCGAGAGGAGCTGCCTCTTCAGCAAGCTTTACGATGGTTTCATCCGTAAAGTCAAAATAGGCCGCCTCCCAGCTGTTTATGAGTATAGGTCTTCTGGCGAACTGATACTTGCCTCTGCAGATGTTATGACGGATAAAGTGATGATAAACATGAGAAAGCCTGCTGAAGCCCTCTCCTGAATAAGTCATGATGACTTCCGGCGCGTCAAATGAATCTCCCGGCTCCAGCATCCACGCAAACTGGTCGTCATTGATACCCATGACCACCCTTGTGTTCTCAAACTGATCGACCTCAGCTGAAGCTTCGAAGCTTCCGGAATAAACAAGCATCATTCCATAGCAGCTTCCGCTTTCCTCATTTGTCTTTCTGTCCGCTATAATGATAAATGGATTTTCCTGATGGCTGGAAGTACCGCGTCTTGATTCAACAGTCTTTACGAGATGGGTCAGATTCTCTCTCTCCGGCTGGCGCTCAAGGGCATGCTTCCCGTGGAAGTGCATCATATCCCATTTGCCGTAAGGAATATCGAGCGACATGGAAAATGCTCTGTCCAGAACAATGATATTATCTGAACCATTTTTAATTCTCACGGTTCTGGTAATGACATCCTCATTCTCAAACACACCATAAAGAAGCTCAAGCGTAAGTTTTGTGACCTTGTCATAAACCGCTACCTTAAGTGTCTCAGCCGATCCGTCGCTGTCATATGATGACGGAAGACCGTTCAGATCGTATTTTCCCGGAATGATCTCATGGCTTACATATCTGAAATCAGCGCCATAGCTTCCGTCGACATTGCATGCCGCGAGAGCATGGATACGGTAATCCCCTACGCCGTATCCCGGATACTCCTGTGTCATCGTATCGAGCGAGATCGTTCTGTCAGGGTATGTCTCCTCTGGATTTCCGGAGCATGGCCTGTCATAATCATGGAACAGATAGCTCATGTCTTCGCTCTCTATTCTCTTACCGTAGTAGAGATGCTGAAGGAAACCATGTGGCGTGATACGCATCTGGTAGGATGTATTCTTTGTATACAGCGTGATCGTTTTTTTCTCTTCGTTATAGAGAATGCTCATATTTGATAAGTTCCTTTCAAAAGCATTAATTTTTAATGAATCCAATCGATGTCACAGCATTAAACGCCAAATGACATAATATATAACCAGCTCCAGCACGATAGCGCCGAGATAACCATACATCATCCTCTTCGGCCCATCTCCTGCAGAAGCAATATTTACCGTTCCATTAGGGAGCACGTTGTAGCAGATCTCCACTTCCGTTCCGGGCACATACTTATCTGCCTGCGAAACCGGGACCACGACCTCAGTGCTTCCCTCCTTTCCGTCAATAGTATAACCAAGCACTACGTCTATTGCCGGCGTCTCCTTTTTTCTCACGGGTTCGTGATCGGAAACACGAAGCACCGTAGCAGTAGTTGTGTCCTTGTAATCCTTAACTATCCTGAAGTATTTCAGGAATCTGGCAGATGTATAGATCAATGCCCAGAAGACCAGAAATAGGGTTAGAAAAAAAACCATAATTTATCTCCTGTCTATTTTTCAAAAATAAAGTCAAGGAAGAGCTCTACGGCCTCTACGTTTTCTGACAATGCACCTATGGCAAGCGCACAGTCACCAGCATAAACATTATACTCAGTTATCAGTCTGCTGTCGCTTATGTCTATGCCCACAGGGACCTCTTCTGTGCTGTATTCTTCATCGAATGGCACACTATAGATAAAGCGGTCGCCGTACTTCTCCTTAATTGACGCACACGCTTCGCTGTTCAGGTCCATAAGCCGTCCGGTCTTGCCCAATGCCACCAGGGATTCTTTCTCCATGGTGATACCGTCCAGTGTTCCGCTGTCGGCATAAGCAACAAAAGCCTCAAAGTAGCTGTTTCCGGTTGCTCCCTTTTTATAGTCAAAATACGACTGTGCGTTGAACTCCACCGCTTTTTCCCTGAGGTCATATCCGGTGTACTCTACATAGTCCTCCCAGATGTCCGATCCATTCCCTGCATCCGCATAGGTGTTGTTGAACATCATATAGCACCAGTAGTCATGCATGGTCGTCGTATATTGATGTATAGAAAAAGCAACAAACCAGATGAAGAAAACAATGCCTATGATCCAGAGTTTATAATACTCCCAGATATATGCCGCTCTTTTTCCATTATCCGGAATGTTGGATATTTTTTCTTTTTCAGTTTTTGCCCACTGGCTTAATCTGCTCATTATTACCTGATTATTCTGAAAAAAATGAGCTGCACCAGGGCAGCTCATTTCATATCTATACTTACGTATATTACAGTTTGCCGCCGGATGTTGCGATACCTTCAACAAACTGCTTCTGGAAGATAACGTAGATGACGATCATCGGGATTACAGCCAGAACTGCAGCTCCCATCATCTGCGGATAATTGCTTCCGTACTGTCCCTGTGCCTTAGCAAGACCCGCAGCCAGTGTAGTTGTCTGTACGCTTGTGCAGACGATCATAGGCCACATAAGGTCTTTGAATGCGAACAGTGCAGTGAAGATACCAAGAGATACCATGGATGATCTTGTCAGCGGCATCATGATCCTGAGGAACTTCTGGCCGATATGGCAGCCGTCGATTCCTGCCGCTTCTTCAAGGTCTTTAGGCAGTCCCTGATATCCTGTCTTGAGGAGGTAAGTACCGAACGCTGTTACGATTCCCGGGAATACGAGTCCGGCACAAGTATTGAGCCAGCCAAGACCCGAAACCATGAGGTACTGCGGGATGATGAAGATCGTTGAAGGGATCATCATCTGAATGAGTACCAGCGAGAACAGGAAGTTCTTGCCAGGGAATTTAAGTCTTCCGAAAGCATAGCCGGCCATCGTAGCTGTAAGGCATGCGCATACAACACGGAAGAAGATCATCAGCAGAGTATTCTTATACAGAAGAACGAAGTTGTAGCTCTTCCATACCTCGCCGAATGTCTCCCAGTGCCAGCCGTTGTGCGGGAAGATGTAGAACGGACTTACCGAAATAGCTTCCTGATTTGTCTTGAGTGCAGTCAGTATCATCCAGGCGAAAGGAACCAGCATGATGAATGCCATGATGATCAGGATGATGTACATTATAGTTTTATTGACTCTGTCTCTTGTACGAGCATTTTCCATTGATCATTCCCTCCTTTCTAGTTGTAGAACACGAAGCGTTTCTCAGCGCGCTGCATGATAACAGTAACGATCATAATGAATGCTACCAGAATCATTACGATCGCAGCACCGTAACCTCTGTTGCCCTGGTTGAATGCGTATTCATAGAATACATATACAGTGGACTGAACCTTGCTCAGAGCCTGGTTGGTTCTGTCCATTACCATGAACATAAGGTCGAAGATCGTGAGTGCGCCGATAACTCTTGTCTGGACGATAAAGAATGTTGTAGGGCTGAGCAGAGGAACCGTAATGTTGAAGAACTGACGGATACCTGTTGCTCCGTCGATCTCAGCAGCCTCATAGTAGTCTCCCGGGATCTCCTGAAGTCCGGAGATGAAGAGAACCATGTTGTAACCGATGATCGACCACACACCGATGATACCTACGGATATCCATGCGATCTTTGGATCGGATATCCATGCAGTATTTGTATGGAACATATTGTTGAAGAGTCCGAACTGCTGATTGTAGAGCCATTTCCAGACCATAGCTACGGCTGCAGGTGCGCAGACCATAGGCAGGAAGAATACAGTACGGAAGAACGATGTTCCCTTGAGCTTCTTGTTGAGGAATACAGCAAGAATGAGGGCTATGACAACACCGAAAGGTACTTCGATGATAGCGTACTTGATCGTATTCAGCAGCGACTGCCATACTTCAGTAGTCTGGAAAGCTTTAGCGTAGTTAGCAAATCCTACAAAGGTATTGCCCTTACCAAAGTCTCCTGTCTTACAGAATGACTGCCATACAGTATCGAACGCAGGGTAAAAGTTCAGGACGATCAGGCCAATGATAGTCGGAGCAACAAAGAGGTATCCCCACATTGCCTCGTTCTTCTCTTTGGCTGTCATCTTTCTTTTTTCTTTCATAGATTGTTGCCTCCTTATTCGTTGAGAATAAAGGATCGCGGGCCACAGTTAAACAGCGGCCCGCCATGCTCTTATTAGATTACCGCCCCATTAAGAGGCATCAGTTTGCTAAGATTACTCGTTAGCGATAGCGTCACGGATCAGCTTAGCTACGTTGTCACATGCTGTGGACATAAGGTCAGCATCTGAAGGATTCTGCCATGCTGGGAGGAAGCCCTGCTCCTGCTCCATAGGGTTCTTCCAAACACCGGAGTTACGTGTGCCCGGACGAGCATAGAGAGTTCCATCCTCTTCAACCTTTGTGAATGCGGAAACATCCATTCCCTCGAAAGCATTTGCGAATGCATCGGAGATTCCAGGGATACCTGCCATTGTTACACCAAGTTCTGCCTGCTTGACCTGAGCTTCCTCAGAGCAGAGGTACTCGATGAGAGATGCAGCTGCATCCGGATTAGCTGTGCTTGCAGCAGCTGCCCAACCAAGGCCGTTGTAGCAAGTCCATCTTTCTTCCTTCTGGCACTGGCCGTCGCCGTTTCTGTCGCAGTATGGGATCTGAGCCCAAGCATAATCGT
>JBGUVT010000102.1:0-12213 GCA_045220485.1 Anaerovoracaceae bacterium
TATCTTTTGGTCTTTGGTTCGGAATAGTGTAGTGCTGGCGGTCTATCTCTTGTTTTCGGTTGCTTGCTTCCTTACCGTACATGAGCATCGTCTTGCCGCTTATCTTTAGATTATTGCCCACGGCTGTGGTGCGCCCATACCACTTGTCATGTGCAGCATGTCTAGCCTTGCCTCCTGCATATATGAATATGTGAACAGTACCGCTGCTCTTTTCCCACGTTACTATATCTCCGTCCTTGAGTTCGCTTTCCTTGACATCGCTAGATGTCGTACTGACAACGCACTCGTACAGATCTGTCCTGCTCGCCAGTCTTGTTTTCTGATCCCTGTATCCGCGTGGAAAGCCTTTATCCACTCCGCTATCAACGATGCAGGTCCCAACGAACACATCGCAACTTGCTCCATCCTTTGAAGGCTGTCCCCATCCTGACCTGTTCGGATATGCACGGTTCAAAGCGGCTGCATATGCAGCTGTCGGTTCGCCACCGTGGTACTTTGCTTTGTCCGGCGCGTCAGGATATGCTAGATTGATTGCTTTCAATGCGAGCTGCCGCGCTTTGTTTCCGGATGGTCTTATCATGAGCCCGTAGCCTGCAATTGAAGCACTGCCGACCCTATAGCTAAGACGCTTACAGACATTACCGGAATTGCCCTCGATAGTTGTCACGACTTTCCCGTCACAGCTCTCAACTATTCCTACGTGATCAAGAACTCCGTCCTGTTCGAAATCAAAGAAGATGAAATCGCCGGGCTTAGGAGAATAACCTCTCCCCGACCATCGGTGCCGAGCTTTGAACCAACTGGCTCCATCGCCTACCACAGAGAACTTAGGTAGAATGCCTGCCTCGATATAGCCGCACTGATCAGCGCACCATGAGCAGAATATCGCACACCAGTCCACATGACTTGTGAAACCGTACCATTTCCAGAACTTATCTCCTCCGACATTACCGAGCTCCGCCTTCGCCACCTCAACGATGGCATCATCTCCGGTACCTACTATCTGGTTCCCGTCTTCCGTAAAAGTGAATGCAGCGCCAAACACCACCATTATCACAACAACAAGGAGCGCAGCTGCACCTCCGGCAGTAAGTGAGTTGAATAGAGTTTTCGCACTTGTAACTGTACCCTTCAGAATTTTTCCCATGCGATCCGCAACATTCCTGCCAAGTCGCTGGCTGCCAGCCACGCTGCTTCGCACAAAACCTCTGCCGCTTTTGCTTTCGCGAAGACGTTTTATCACATATTCCCTTCTTCGCTGTTGAATTAATTCAGCGGTTTTTGGCGATTCATAGCGGTTAAGTGTGGATTTTGCTGCTTTTCGCTGAATTAATTCAGCGTTTCTGTCAGCACCGCCCCACTTTATACGTCCTCCGGTTCTGTACTCCTCAGCATTGCGCAGCACTTCATCATCTGCCAAATGAGCCTTGGTCTGCCGGTTCAGGATGCTTTTCCTGCCATACTCAGCTTCGGAGCGTTGAATACCTTCAATGTTTTGCTCTGATCCAGACAGCACATCCGGCACTTCCGTCCCGTTTCGATGAAATATCTCAATGCCCCCTTTGAGTGCGTAGGCGCTGCTTTCCGCTACACCATCCTGAATGACATCGGGAGCATATTCATAAGAGCCTTTATCCTGACCGTATATTTCTACCAGATCATCTCTGGTCCTCATGGATATGTCCTTGAAGCTTCCTGCCATCAGCCCGGCCCTGTCTATCGTCCTGACTATGTCCTTTGAGCTCTCTTTGATCTTTATCTCCACTCTGTCTGCCTCCCTCCTCTGAATAATCGACCATCAAAAATAGCCCCCTTACGGGAGTCTCCGATGTAGCGGAAGCGGCGCTTGCCGCCTCCTTGAGTTATTCGTCCTGGCTGAGATATCTGTCTACCAGATCGCTGAAGTTCTCATTTCTGCTTGCGACTTCCTGAATCTTCCTGCGGAACTCCGCCTTGTCACCGTCAGGCGGATCATCACCTGCCGCTTCTCTTTCCTGCTTTCGGAATTCCGTAACCTCGTCGACCTTCGAAGTCATGAGCTTATACAGCTTGGTATTCTTCGGGAAGTCATTCTCAAACGGCACAAGATTTGAGCCTATCTTCATCAGTCCGTGTCCGGCTTCGGCATTGGTAATATACTTGATCTGGTTCTCGGAGATGTTCAACAGATTGGCCAGTTCTATCCTGTCTGTAGCCGCCTGGTTGAGCATGACGATGAACTCGGAATTCGCCAGCATTGTTCTGGCAGTATGTGACTGCAGCAGATCGCTCACGTTCTGAGTTATGCCGGTACAGTAGGCTCCGTACTTACGCACTCTCTTCCACAACTTGTATAGGAACTGTGCAGAGTACTCGTGCATAAAGAGAAGGTATATCTCATCAATATAGATAAAGGTCTTCCTACCCTTCTGCCGGTTCTGCGTGATCCTGTTCATGATGGAGTCAAGTATTACCAGCATGCCGATGGCTCTCAACTGCTCGCCAAGCTCAAAGATGTCGTAACATATCAGGCTGTTATCAGTGTCCACATTGGTCTGCTTCGCAAAGGTGTTCAGGGAGCCTCTTGTGAAAAGTTCAAGCTCAAGTGCAAGCTCCTGTGCCTCGGGTTCAGGCTGCTTGAGCAGTACATCTCTGAAGTCCTGCAGAGTCGGCGGCGTTCCCTGGAAATTCCCCTGCTTGTAGTACCGGTATGTGAGTTCGGTGCAGCGGTCAATGATAGACTGCTGGCCTCTTGAAAACTTGTGCCCGGAAATGATCTGTTCGCAGAGCGACTGCAGGAACTGTGACTTCTCCACGATAGGGTCCGTCTCGCTGTAGTCCCTTGAGAGATCCATCGCATTGATATGATTAGGCGATGTCGCGGATATCTCTATGACAGCGCCGCCGAGCGCTTTCACCAGATCGTGGTATTCTCTTTCAGGATCGATGATTATGATGTCTGCCTTGCCAAGCAGTCTCAGTATCGTTATCTCGAACTTGGCGAAAAAAGATTTACCACCTCCGGATACACCCAAGATAAAAGAGTTGCCGTTGAGCAACTTAGTCCTGTCGGCAATGATCAGGTTCCTGGAAATGACATTCCTGCCGTAATAGATACCGCCGTGGTCTCTGACCTCCTGCACTCTGAAAGGCATGAATATGGCCAGCGATGATGTGGTCAGCGTCCTGAACGCATTGATGCACCTGGTGCCGAACGGTACTGTCGTCTTGAGTCCGTCCAGCTGCTGGTGCCGGAGTATACTCATCTGGTTGAGCTTGCCCCTCACCATGTTCAGGATCTCCTTGGTATCACTGTCAAGCTGCTCCTTGGTGTCGGCCGTGTGTACCATTGTGATTACCGCATAGAACATCCTCTGGTCATTTGCGACCAGATCATCCAGGAACTCGCGTGTCTCCTTCCTCTGCTGCTGCAGGTCATACGGGATCATGGCAGAGAAATTGTTGTTCATATTCTGCTTGCGCTGGAAGTTCGCTATATTGGTCTCGACTCCAAGCACTCTCTGCTCAGCTTCCCTGATGGCCTCCTCCATTGGTACAGGCTCGATGTCGATCGACAGCATCATGCACCGCCTGGTATCCGTCAGCTTTGCCACCATGTCATCGCTTATATACGAAGCAAAGTCTCTGAACAGTAGAACGCGACCAAACCGAGATCCCATTTTGAAATAGTCGCTGTGATTCTCGAAACTGTCCGGACAAACGTAGTCGCGGAAGTCATAGCCTTTCTTCATCATCTCTTTGAAGTCGAAGTTGAAGTAGGTCTCCTCTCCCTGTCTGAAAAAGTCATGGATTATCCTGAGCCTGTCATTTGCATCCATGTCTCTAGCGATGGAACCCATCCGCGAGAAGTATCCTCTGAGCTCTCCGCCTATTCTGTTTAGGCGTATCCTCGCATCATTCACGTTCTTCTCGTAGACCGCTATCAGGACATATTTGTCCTGGACGATAGAATTGCTGCCAACAGCAATATTGGTCATGATGCCGTTATACTCTTCTCTCAGCTCATCCAGCCTGTTATTGAGCAGTTCTATCAGCACATCGTCCTCAAAGTCATGCCTGTTGAACATGCGGTTGTTTATTCCCAGCTTATAGCTGCACTCCGAGTCGAAGGAGTTGATGATCTCCGCGTACTGCTCTATCATGCTTTTCTTGACGTCATTTGCAGCTACTGTGAAGTTAATGTCCGTGAACACTAAGAGCATGCTGTAGCGGTTCCTTCCGGTGAGGAAGATACCGTCCGGCCAGATAGCTTTGATTGGTATGATGTCCTGCACCTTGCGCGGGACACGGTACTTCTCCTTATCCCGGCTCAGCAGTCTTCTTATAGTACTGAACAATGGTCATCATCTCCTTTCTCTGGTGTCTATGGCCTTACGGTCACTCTTTGCTGCACGCGGCTTCTGTCCTTTGACTGGTTTCCTCTTCTGCCTTGATCCGCGCCTGTGAAACGGCTTCCTCGCATTGCGTTCGGCTGCGATCTCTGTCGTAATGTCGTAATAGAAATTGCTGTTGCCTATCGTAAGCACTTTGGGCGTGAGGAACACATCCTTGATCCACGCCCAGATGAACTGCTCCGCAGTCATACCGTTGTATTTGAGAAAGCCGATCAGCGCGAACGGGAATGCCGCCACTATGCAGATCCAGCTCGTAGTCTCCAGTCCCAGCAGCGGCTCCAGTCTGAAATAGATCAGGACCGCAATGCCGCATGCCAGGACAGAAAAAACGAACTGCCTCAGCGACAGTCCGAAGAACATGGACTCTGAATAGTCCCTTATTTCCTTATTGATCTTTACGTCCATGAGAGAATTGCCTCCTTCCTGTCTCTGTACGGCACAGCCTTACCTTGCCTCAGCCACCATGGAATCGCGGACAGTATCGTCGTTGACCTTATCCAGCCTGCGGTCTTCCCTGCTGTAGTGATAGACGTTGTCCGAAAGGATGTCCTTTTCCTCAACGACAGTCCTGTTGGCCTCCTTAACCATCTTGCAGAGATCCTTCGCATCGATGGAAGGGTTATCTGGAACCAGGATGACTTCATGCACGCTTGAAGGGAGAATATAGTAATCCGAGCCCATAAGCTCAGCCGCTTTCTCCTTCACATCAGGATAGAAAAGAGCAGCCGCTCCGAGTGAGCCCGTGCTGTTGGTCAGCACATACATGCCGCTGAGATCCTCCGGCGCAATTGGCTCATCCTTATCCAGCAGGTTGTTCTTCTCCTGGCTGAACAGCGCGCTAGTCATATCCACCAGTGTCGGCGGGTCGTAAACTTTCGCGTTAGACATTGCGTCCGAAAACAAACGCTCTTTGTCTACGCCCAGGCTCTCAAGAACATTGTTGTTGATCGCTATCCTCCAGTCGCCGCCTCTGTCCTCGCCCATATTGATATCTGCGATGATGGCAAGCCCGTGTCCAACGCTTACATAAGGCATCGTCGAAAGAAACTCGCGGTTGCGCTTCTTCTCGAGCAGTCTCACGGTCAGCTTGTCTTTGACATTGTCCCAGCTGAGATCCACCTCAGGCGGCTTCGGCATATCCTTTGCGAGTGAATACTGGTTTGCCAGTTCTGTCATGAGCGATCCAAGGTCCTCTCCCTGACTGTATCTTTCGAACATGTCGTCCATATAGAACGTCGGAGCTGCATCGCTGCCCTTCTCCCTGATCACGAGTCCGTGGAGTTTCTGGTCATTCATCTTGACCACGACGGTCTCGCTGATCTCGACGTTCTCATAGGCATCGTCAGGCAGGAAGTTCTCTATGTTGCGTTTCACAGCATCCATAAAATCTCTTTTACTCAGCATCTTCTTTCCTCTCTTTCTCTTCTGTCTTTGCTTCTCCGAGCATTTCAAGGTATGCTCTGTACCTTCTTGCCGGCAGAGGCTTCACGTCTGTTGTCGTGGTCCTCGCCATCTCAAATTCGCGTTGCAGTTGCATTGATTCCTCCTTTCCGCACTACGCAAGACCAAACACCTGGCGGGATATTTGGTCACTCATCTTGACTGCTCCTACAAGCACGAGCATGTTGAAGCAGAGTTCGCCCACATACTTCCAGACCATCGTTGCGGCCGCTGCACCGTCATCCACGACAGGTGGGCTTGCCGAAAACTTGCTGAAAATGATGCAGGCCAGCACTATGATCGCTCCTTCCATGCAGACCGCTCCGTAGCTCTTCAGGAAGCTGACTCCGATGTTCTGGGTCGGCTGCCCGGCGAAAGTCGAGAGCGGGATAGGCGCGATGGCCGTGTACATATACAGCTTGAAGAAGCGTCCGTATACCGTGAGTATGATGATGAAGGACAGCACTGTGATGAACAGGCTGCCTATGAGGGTCACCGCCCATAGCGGAATGCTCTCGAAAAAACCGCAGTCTTCGATAGCGCTGACCATCGACTCCGGCAGAGTCGTTTTGCCTGCCGCTCCTATGCCTGATGCCCGCATGATCGTAGACATCACACCCTGGGCGATATCGAATAGTGCCAGCATCAGATCCATGCCATATGTGACAACACCCTTGGCAATCGCGAATCTTATGAACAGCTTCAGCGCATGCTCCGGTCTCTTCACATCTGTCAGGCTGCCGCAGGTCTTGACAACACCCACCAGAAAAAACAAAACGAGCAGCGCCAGCCCTATAGCCTTAACTGCTCCGTTGATTTGCGTGATCACATGCCATATGCCTCCGCCTTTGAAATTCTGCGGCGACGTTGTCAGCAACGACCACACTTCAGCCATCTTCGTATTCCACGTATCCAGTGCATTTTGCAAATTCTGCACTACCCAGTTGTCACTGTCCAAGGTTCATCACCTCCCTTCGCAACTACCCTTTTGCACATCTGGTCATTCACTTTTGTCACACATCCTTTTTCTTACTTTCCAATTCCATGTTTTACACGTTCTTTGACCTCCGAGGCCTTGGCATCATTGAAACGGTCAATAGTACCAACCAGGTATCCGGTGATACGCCTGATGCGCTCGAACATCACACCTTCTCCGACTTTGCCGTCTACATTCTTCACTTTGCTCTGATTCATACATCCTCCGTTCCAACAGAAAAGACCGATGACTGCTCATCACAATCACCGGCCAATATCTGTTTTTCTGTTACTTTTCTATTTCTTTCCGACGATTTTTACTGCTGTTCCATAAGCAAGGACTTCAGCTGCCCCATCCATGACCTGGGACGAGCCATACCTGAGGCCGACTACAGCATCTGCTCCGAGTTCTTCAGCCTCATCCACCATACGCTTGGTCGCAAGCTGCCGAGCCTCGATCAGCATTTCTGTGTAGCCTTTGATTTCTCCTCCTACCAGAGTCTTCATTCCTGCCATAAAATCGCGGCCTATATTCTTACTCTGGACTATCGTTCCTTTTACTACTCCAAGAACCTCTATCTCAGCGCCCGGAATATAATCAATACTTAGAAGCTTCATCGATTTCTCCTTTCCTGACCTCATCGAGTCTTTGTTTCAGCACATATCCTACAGAAACGGCTATTACTGCACCCACAATGATAAAGAACACTATCACTCCCTTAGGTGCCGGATCCGATGCGTTAAAATAAAGCATTGCTCCAATAACCAGTATCAGGAATGTGAATATCACTATAGCTGATATTATCGCGCCTGTTTTTCTTTTCCTCATATCTGTCATTCGTGCATTGACGAATTTTGCACCTCCCTTCTCAAGTTCATTCATTCTTTCGAGGTAAACGGAAGCTTTGATTTCAGACAGGCTGTCAGCCTCGTCTCTCAGCATTCTGCACATGGTCTTCATGTGTTCGATATTGCTGCTGGTCTTCTCAAGTTCTGCCATGCGATCATCCATGCAAGTGTCAAAATCCAGCTCACTGGATTGAAGCCTGCGGATGTTCTCACAGGATATCCCCAGCATGCGCAAAAGCTTGATCCTGCAGAGCTGCTCGACATCCTCCATCGAATAATCTCTGTAGCCATTACTGGAATCACGCGCAGGAGCAATAAGACCCTGATCTTCATAGAATCGTATATTCTTGCTTGTGATGCCTGCGAGCTCCGCAGCCTGATTGATCTTCATCAATGCCTCCGTTTTCTGTTTCTCTGTCATGAGAGTAGTCCTTCCACAAAGTGGAAGGTCAAGAGGTTTTGCAAAATTATTTCAATACCAGTGGACTGTCAGCTGTTTTTGCTTCTATCTTGCCAACTTCAGCATAAACAGTCTGATACTGTTCCATGTGCTCTTCCACTTCAACATCTGCCTGAACATCCGACGGATACTCTGCTACATAGACCTTTCCGCCGCTTTCACCCACTACACTGTAATGCGGGAGTCCTTTATATGAGTCATCATCTGGTTCGTATGCAACTAGTGAGAACAACCTTCCACCGCAATCGGCTTCTCTTCCTGCAATATTGTAGAAAGTGATCGATGTCTTGCTGTCGTAGTCATAGTCCCAGGTGCCTCCGAGCGGAAGTGTCAGTGTAAAATGGTCTGTATCAACGATCTTCACACCTTCCGGGTCGCCCATCAATTTGAGATTCGCAGCAATATCGTAGTCGTCAGATGCTTCATCAGTTGAAGCCTGTTCTTCTGTCTGTGCATCTGTAACCGGTTCTTCAGTTGATTCTTTCTTAGAACCGCACGCTGTCATTACTATCATCAACACAAGTGCCATAAGCAGGCAAACTATTTTGCTAAGCTTTTTCATAAGCTGTTTCCTCCCTTGTTCATATTGATTTTACAATAGCTGGCTGGCCAAAGTCATTATCTGCTTAGGCCAGCCTATGGGTTCCTGATTATTAGCCAGTGATCATATTCAGGATTTCCTTGGTAAAGGTAATAATGATACCGCCCGCTACGGTCAGGAACCCGTTTGCGCGTTGTGACGGATCATGCGACTTCAGCGAGAGGCCCACCTGCATGATACCTAGTCCGAGCAGAATGAGTCCGATTGCCCTGATCAGGCTGAATATGAACTCGGACAGCTTGTTTACCGTACCGATAGGATCACCTGCCGCATAGCATACGCATGCACCGAGCACAAAAGCTACGACCAGTGCTGCATAAATCGCGAAGCCGAGCTTCATCGTACTGTTCGCGCCTTTAAGGTCTATAAGTTTGTCTTTCTTTTCTGTCATTGTGTTCCCTCCGTTTTCTTGTTGTTCCTGAATTCCTTTTCAACGTCCTCTTCCGACAGCAGCTCGTAATCGCTGTCAGCCAGTTCGATCATGCCCGCTGAATTCTTTGTTGCCTGCAGTATCAGTTTCGGATCATATATCAGTTCAATTGAAGAAGTAGCATCCCACGGCTCGCCATGGATATAAGCATCTGCCTTACCATCAGTCGTCATCCGCACATCCGGATGCTTCAGGATGTCATACTTCAGATCCATCACAGGCCGCTCCCCTCGAATGAAAAGAAGCGCGTACCTGTTGTCCAGCATACGCACTTCATCAGGAGTCATGAGCTCCCTCCCGGTATTCTGATAGTTTGTTGAGTAGTTGCCGTTCCTTCCTGTTGACTTGCCGTATGTGTTCGTATCGATCGTTTCCTTTCCAAGCAGCTCGGATACGTACTTATGTGTCTCCTTCTCATTGCCGCCCAGATATACGAACTCATCATGAGGTAAGCTTCAGCGTGTCCTCAGTGAGGTCTCGCATCCACTCCCTCCCGAACCG
This sequence comes from Anaerovoracaceae bacterium, assembly GCA_045220485.1. Taxonomy (GTDB): domain Bacteria; phylum Bacillota; class Clostridia; order Peptostreptococcales; family Anaerovoracaceae; genus Crickella. The sequence continues at coordinate 9,651 of JBGUVT010000102.1, forward strand.
TACGTACACATCTCTGTGTATACGGCTCTCCACCTATCATGGTCGCGTTACAGCTATGAATCCTTTGATGGCATTCGGTACATACGACGAGTGTTTTTCTTCTCATCCTGCGCATGGTGAGCACCCAGTCATCTGTCCCTTTCAAGTCCTTGAGTTTCTTGACCTGATGAATCTCAAGCTCTTTCGTCCTCTTTCCGCACAGCTCGCAGCAGTTCCTCTCTACTCTCTGTTTCAGGGTATTTGTCTTGGCATACTTCGAGAACTGGGGTAGTTCGCTTACGTTGTCGAACTTTGTAGCCACTTCTTTTCTTTTGTAGCCATCCCTGTAGAATGTTGTGGATTTTCTGCCCTGTCTTGTTTCATACTCCACCGTGAACAATCCGTTTACGCAGTATCTGCGCTTTATTTCGTGCACATTGGTTTTGTACTTGCAGGCATAGGTCTTGTACATGCTGTACTTCATCAGATTGGCGAATCTGCCTATTTTGTAGACGTTGTTCGCAATTGAATAGAAGTTATACATGCCCATAACTTCCGCATTGTATGCAGTCAGTATTTCGATGTCACTCTTGTTCACCAGTTTGCCCCTGTGCAGGGCTACGAATCTCTCTTTGCCGTGTTCATTGAGTTTGACTTTTATTGCTCCGTATTCCAACAATTTATTTATCCATTTCTCCCTTGGTACCAACAGCTTTACTACTCCCGTGTAACATCTTTGGATTCTTCCGTTTTCATTTTTCTGTGGCTCTTGGTTATTTGAGACTGTAACATCGTATCCGAGGAACCTTGCTCTCTCACTTGTGTGGGTTACTTTGGTTTTCTCTTCTGACATTTCCAGTTTCAGAGCATCTGCGAGGAAGTTCCCTATGTCACGTTTTGCTTTCTCCGCGTCCGCCTTGCTCCCGATGACCCCGACTAAGAAATCATCTGCATAGCGTACATACTGGATTCGCTTGTAGTTGTCGTCTTTTGGCTCGTATACCGTCATGCTCAATTGCTTACGCTTTGCTTCTTTCCATACCGTTGCACGCTCTTTTCGCTCTTCTGCGCTCAGTTCTTCCCATACCTCTCTGCCCTTGATTCTGTATCTTGACATTTTGTGGGATAGTGCATTGTACTCGGACTTCAGCTTCCTTTTTTCGCCTTTTCTGAATTCTTCGCTGTAGACTTCCATGAACTTATCCAGTTCGTTCAGATAGATGTTCGCCAGTATTGGGCTTACTCCTGAACCCTGCGGAACACCGCTGTATGTTCTGTTATATTCCCACTGTTCCATATATCCTGCCTTCAGAAATTTCCATATTAGCTGTATGAACGCTTCATCCTCTATACGCTTTCTGAGCAAATCGATGATTACGTGATGGTCGAAACTGTCAAAGCATGCGTGTATGTCACCTTCCACAAACCAGTTCGCACCAGTAAAGGTGTTCTGTATTTGCTTCAGTGCCGTCTGACAACTTCTGTTTGGTCGGAATCCATGAGACCGATTGCTGAATGTCGGCTCATAAATGCTTTCCAAAATCATCTTAACGACTTCCTGCACGAGTTTGTCGTCTCCCGACTGTATGCCGAGCGGACGCTTTTTGTTGCTGTTTTTCTTAGCAATATATGCCCTTCGCGCAGGCTTCGGACGGTAACTGCGGTCTCTCAGGGATTTTATTATCCTTTCGATTCTTTCGTTACTCATGCCATCCATTGTGGTTCCATCGGCGCCTGCTGTCATACTGCCGTCGTTGGCATATATATTTTTGTAAGCAAGCCAATAGAACTCAGGGTTGTACAGATTCCTGTAAAGCCTACGGAATTTGTACGATTCATCTTTTGACTGTGACGTCAAACTTTTTAATACTTCAGTTGGATTTCTCATGCCTCTCGCATCCTCCTTCCTCTTAGTATTAACGATAAGCTGCACCCCTTCGCCGTGTGAGCGTTATTATTCGCTTCCGTTTTTACGGCTATCCCTGTCGATTCAGGGTTCTCAGACTACTATGGGTGCTGTGTACCCATGCCCGTCACCGGGTTTAGGGTATCCCCAGTTAGTTAGTGAAGAATTAGCTTTCTATGCTGTCGGAGCCGACTTTCGTCATTTACCGCTATCCTGCGGTTGCCTTCCAGTGAGTATCGCTTGACGACATAACTGCGAAATACCGCCAACAACTGGAACTGCGTGTTTCAATTCCTTTCGCGCATGGAGTACGGATCCTCCTGCTCTGACTATCGTTCAAGCAGTTTAGCTTTGCTCCTCATACATAGATTCTGTTCCTTTCGGGTCTTTCTCATGGAATTATCAATTCTTTCCCGTTGTGCATTCGCACGCACCATGCTATACTCCCCTTCAACTTTCGTATCTCGGATAAGGTGCAGGAACATAGGCTGTGTTATTCACTTGATACTTTTGCCTACCGCTTGCTAAAGGCGGTATTCTTCATTAACCGCGTCGCCTTTATTGATTGTGCGCTGGCGACTTCTGGGCGCACGCAGTTGCCTACGATCGATTCCCACTGCTTTTCAAACAGTGCCTTGAGCTGTGCCAGATTCTGCAGGATGATGCTGACAGATACGC
>JBGUVT010000103.1:0-2158 GCA_045220485.1 Anaerovoracaceae bacterium
ATGATTTGTCAGAGCGTGTCCAGGAAAGATCAACCAAGAAGACGGTATGACATAAGGGCAACCTATAGTTGCGCTATAGTTGGTGGAAGCAAGTAGAGCCTTCTGATATATTCCTCTCAAAAGAAAAGGAGGACAGACTAATGATGCAAGCAACTTTGATGCTGTTCGCGGAATTGATATTCATCGTGATCATCGTGGTTTTTATTATCAGAGTGGTTAAAAAGTATATCAATGCGAAACCAGTAAGGGATGAAAAGAAACAGAGTGCAGAAACTCTTGGAGAAGTGCTTCGTATTTACCGCACAGAGAATAAAATGACTCAGGAATTCGTTGCCGAATCATTGGGAGTGAGCAGGCAGGCTGTCTCTAAGTGGGAGAGCGGAGCAAGTGATCCAAGTACAACGAATTTGATAGCTTTAGCAAAACTGTATAAGATAGAGCCAGAGGAGCTTATTAGGAGCATTACGGAATAACAATTATCGCTGCAGGCACATGAGCAGAAGCATATGACGCTTCTGCTTTTTTTCCAGATGTCAAACGTTTCTTGCTTTACCTTTATGCATGACATGCACTACCATTCAGGTAAGCATAGACCAAGGGAGGCGCATCATGGATATTGGCAACAAGATTCAGAAAATAAGGACTGATCAGGGTATGACACAAGCTGAGTTCGCTGACAAGTTTCATGTGTCAAGGCAGACGGTCTCAAACTGGGAAAATAATAAGAACTATCCGGATCTCAGCATTCTGAGAAGCATCAGTGATGAATATGCAATTTCATTCGACACTCTGCTTAAGGATGATGTGGAGTATATTTCTCATATCGATAATGCCAACGACCGGGCAATCAAGGCTACACGGTGGCTCAGGATAGTGGTTCCGGTAGCAATTATTTTGCTTGTAATTACAGCTGCGGTTGCATTACAGCAGAGCAAAAGGGGTACATATGAAAGTTCTGCTTTACCGGGCATCGAAGATAAGGATTATGTATATCCTAAAAATGAGAATGGCCAGACTTATGGCCCTGACTGGATGGGCGCAGGAGAAGGTTATGAAGAGCATGCTCCTGATCTTATTGCTGCATCAGGAGTAAATGGCAAACAAGGCTATGTAAAGCGTACAGATCTTGATGATCCTGACGGCTCTCTTGTCAGCACTCCTGAGGAAGCTGACGAATATATGGAAAGAAAGAATCAAAGAAATGGGAAGAATTATTATATAGTTATCCCTGTGTTTGCTGAGGATGGTGTGACTGAAATAGATCAGTTCTGGATATACAACGGAACAGGGAAATATGGCCCAGGAAGCAAAGGCGACACTGCTATAGTTCCGGACCTCACAGGCATGACAAAGGATGATGCTGTGGCTGCATTAAAAGAGGTGGGCCTTGAGCTGGGAAACATAACATATGTTATTAGCGATAATGAAAAAGGTGTAGTTGAGAATCAGGATCCTCCTGCAGGTACTAATCTCGGATCGGGATCTAGCGTTGACATTACTATAAACGAAGAGTAAAAATATAATCCAAGACAGTTTGATCATTAGAGCGGCACAAGTCTGTGTCGCTTTATCATTTCTGTAAAAAAATTTGTAACAAATTGCTTGCTCTTACGTCTAACAGTATAGAAAGGAGGAATTGGATATGGCGGCCAAGTCGGGAAAAATCACAGAAGAAATTATCAATGCTGAATATCAGGCTGTCTATCACTACATCCTTTCACTCTGCAGAGATGAAAAAGAAGCCGAAGACATTACTCAGGATACCTTTGTAAAAGCCATATCGGTAGAGAGCTTCCGAGGAGAGAGCAGCTATTATTCCTGGCTGTGCTCTATAGGCAGAAATATATGGATCGATAAGTGTCGGCGTTCCGGCAAGATCCAGTTTGAAGCAATCCCGGAAGATCCTCCTCAGATGTCAGCCAGCTCACCACCTCTTGAAGAAGTACTGGCTGATGGTGAATTGCTCCGCCAGGTACACAGGATAATCCATGAGATGGATGAACCGTACAAAGAGGTTTTCACACTCAAGATGTTCGGAGACCTGTCTTTCAAAGACATAAGCTCACTGTTTGGTAAGACGGAGAGCTGGGCTCGTGTCACGTATCACAGGGCACGGAAGAAAATAATAGAGATGTTACGGAAGGAGAACTGGCTATGA
>JBGUVT010000104.1:0-2024 GCA_045220485.1 Anaerovoracaceae bacterium
CCGCATGTATGCGGCAGCCACATCGAGTTTATCTGCAATGTTATTAAACTGTAGTGGTCACTATGGCAATTTATGTCATAATGCCAGCAAATTCAACGTGTTTCGTTAGTACTTCGATATTGATTCTATTAACACTGCGAAGTTAACTCCAGATGTTGTGGTGGCTCTCAAGCGCGAGAATAATCATCTAATCAACTACCACCCCATTTCGTCGAGCCACTTAATGGTTTTTTGCTCACGCTCTCTATTGGCATTCTGTTCATTTTTTCCGAGTTTCAGCTCTCCCCTAATCTGTCCATCCAGAATGTAAAGGATCCTGTCGCACATGGATGCGATCCTGCTGTCATGTGTGACCATAAGTATCGTTGTTCCATCCCTGTTTATCTTCAGGAATGCATCTATTACCTCTGTAGCAGCAGTCTGGTTCAGGGCTCCTGTCGGTTCATCCGCAAATATTATCTCCGGTTCCAGCAGCATACTGCGGCATATGCAAGCCCTCTGAAGCTGCCCGCCGGACACTTCGGATGTCTTTCTCTCCGCCAGATCGCCTATATGGAATCCGTCCATGAGAGCCATTGCCCTCTCATAGTATTCCTTTTTATGTTTCCTGTCCGCATGGACTGCAGGCAATACGATATTGTCTATTATGTTCAGATTTTCCAGCACATTCATCTGCTGGAACACAAAGCCCATTCTTTTCAGTCTCAGTTCGGCTTTCTCATCTTCATTCAGCCCGGTGATCACTGTATCCCGCAGCATCACCTTTCCGGTATCCGGATCGTCCATTCCCGATACATTGTACAGAAGTGTGGATTTTCCGGATCCGGATGGCCCCATAACTGCGACCATCTCTCCTTCCCTGATCTCAAGATTTATGTCTTTGAGGATATCTCCCTTACCCAGATTGTTAACTTTCAGCAATTCTTTCATGTTGCTCACCTTTTCTCCGTGTAATCACTTTACCGCCCCTGCTCTGAGGCATTCCCATGCATAAATTCTTTTTACTTCCGTCAGGCTTATGATCGCTGCAATCATAGCAGACACTATGACCATTGCCGGTGCTTCTGCGAACACCATCGCAGGGTCGATGATAAAGCGGAAGCTGTATGCGCCCATAGACCTGAGAAGCAATGCAGCCAGGCTCTGTCCGGGAATGATCCCCGCAAACAATCCCATGGCTATTCCCGGCAGTATATAGATCAAAGTCTTCTTCAGATACTCCATGCGTATATCTGAAGAAGTAAATCCCAGCGCTTTCTTAAGCGAGCTGTCATTTCGCTCTCTCCAGATCGCCAGCCGTACCAGCAGAAGCATTACGATAAACAGAACAAAGCAGGCCATGACAGCAGAGACAGCGGCCGCCTTTGAGATATTTCTTATTGTCTGCCCATAGGTTCCCTTCAGATAATCGGAGATCAGAGTGACCTTGACACCATCTTCGAAAGATGAATATCTGTCCTGATATTCACTTGTCCACTCTGAGGCAAGCTGCTCATCTGCAAGAGACAAATAGATGATGCTCCACATTACCGGCGTTGCGTCATCCGGATCTTCCATACATGCCTTGGCTGTTTTACCTCCGTTAGTTACATCTGAATATATCCCGCATACGCTACATTCTTTCTCCTCGTTGGTGCCGTCTTTCATTTCCCTGCAGACAGTAATTGTGTCTCCCGGCTTCACTCCAATCTCTTCGGCATTGAGGACAGACAGCGCTATCTCTCTGTCATTTTCGGGATATCTTCCCTCAGTGTATCTCACAGGGAATTTGCTGTGATTTCCGTTTTCGATCATCAGATTATAAGATGACCCGTCCGGAAGGATCGACCTGTATGAACTGGTTTCCATCAGTACGTAGTCCTGCACTCTGCTGTCATGCTCTATGTCTCCAGTCACTTCTAAGGCGGTCTTTCTGACATTCTCAGCCTGCCTTACGTCAATGCGGATATGGCTCTCGCCGATTCCCATATAAGTGACGAATTCCGGAGCCTCTATCGTGCTTTTCATATTCCACGGCACGAGTA
>JBGUVT010000105.1:0-21568 GCA_045220485.1 Anaerovoracaceae bacterium
CGTCAGTTGCTCACCCCGTGATCGCCTTTACCCCAAATATTGCAAAAGCGTCTTTTTTGCTTGACCCCCATTTAAGTTAAAGAGCCAGCCTTTTTGCATTGATTAGGAACTGTATTAGTTGAAGAATCCCTTATTTTCGAGAACCTTGACGATGGCACGGCCTTCTTCCGTACCCTCAATGATTCTTCTCTGTCTCTTGGAGTCACCGATGTTCATGAGTTCGACATCAGCAAACTCTTCCTTGAGCATGTCGAGAACAGGATTGTTGGACTTGAGTCCCATGCAGATGCAGCCATAGTCGAACTCAACTTCTTCCATGCTTCCGTCCGGATTCTTGACCACGAAGCAGTCAGGCTTTACTTCCTGAAGAGCTGTGGACGGTCTCTGGTGTACGTTGTACTTATTCATCAGATCAACGATGCTGACCTTTGTGATAGGATCGAGTGCCGGTCCGACGATATACGGCAGCATCTCGATTACCGTGGTGTCCGCTCCTCTAGGCGCGAAGAATTCCACTACATCGAGTCCTACGGCGCCGGCGCCGATAACAACGACCTTCTTGCCTGTGCAATCCTCAGGATAGTTGTCCAGATTGTCGATAACGCCGAGAACTGTCTGCACCTTGCCCTTGCCTACATTTTCCTTGAGTCCAGGGATAGGGAGGATCAGTGGCAGTGAACCAGTGGAGTTCACGATGATATCCGGGTTAAGTGTTCTGATGAACTCAGGAGTAGCCTCAGTGTTCAGGAACACGTGCAGGTTGTGGAGCTTCTTGATTCTTCTCTCGAGATAATCAGGGAAGTCTCTCAGTCTGCTCTTGTCAGGGAACTTCGAGATCTCATATGCGAGTCCGCCGAGATGATCAGCCTTTTCAATCAGGAATGCTGTGCATCCGACTTCAGCAGCTGTGCATGCAGCTTCCATGCCGGCTGTACCGCCGCCGATTACTACTACGTTGCAAGGCTTGTTGACCTTGAGCTTCTTATATTCTTCGCCTTCGATAACTGCAGGGTTTACAGTACATCTGATAGGTCTGTTGTTCTGGATACGGTTGCCTGCGCATCCGATATTGCAGCTGATGCACTTTCTGATGTCGCACTCTTCGCCGAATTCAACCTTGTTTACCCAGTCAGGATCTGCGATCAGTCCTCTGCCGATGCCGATGAAGTCAGCGTCGCCTCTTTCGAGGATGTCGTTAGCTACCTTAGGGCTTCTGATGTTGCCCATTGTGACTACCGGCTTGCCGAATCTTTCCTTAACAGCCTTTGCGAGATATGCTCTCCAGCCGTCAGGATAGCAGTTGCTGTCGATTTGATACTGCAGGGAAGGGTTAAGAGCTGCAGATACGTTGTATACGTCTACTTCGTCTCCGAAATACTGCAGGTACTCAAGGCAGTCGTCGAGGTTATTTCCGCCCTCGAGGAACTCATCTGCACTGATTCTTGCGAGGATAGGAATGAAAGGTCCAACCTGCTTTCTGACTTCGTCGATGACCATTCTGGCAAGACGTGCTCTGTTCTCAGCGCATCCGCCGAATTCATCAGTTCTCTTGTTGTAGATAGGTGAGAGGAACTGGCTGATGAGGTATGAATGTCCGCAGTGGACTTCAATTGCATCGAATCCAGCCTGAACAGCGCGCTTTGCAGCCTCACCGTATTTCTTAACTATAGCTTCGATCTCATCTTTCTCGAGCGGACGAGGAGCCTCGCCACCGAGCTTGGATGGTACTGTTGATGATGATACAGTAGGAACTCCTGTACGTGCAGATGAAGCAGACGCTCCTGCATGGTTGATCTGTACAGCGATGAGTCCGCCCTCATCATGGACAGCTTCTGTCAGCTTGTAGAGCTTTGGCATGAACATGTCATGGTCAAGTCTGAGCTGGCTTGTTCCATTTGAGCCTGTAGGGAAGTCTACGCAGACGTTCTCTACGATAATGAGGCCTGTGCCGCCTTTTGCTCTGAGTCTGTAATAATTGATGTGATCATCATTGATGCCGCCATCAGGATCAGCATAGTTGGTACCCATCGGGGTCATAACTACTCTGTTCTTGAAAACTGTTTTTCTTACTGTGATCGGATCAAATATTCTTGGAAAATCCTTCTTCATTTTGTACTCCCTCCGGTGGTTATCTAGCTGCCTTGTGGTACTTTTATGATAAAAAAATAACAGGCTAAAGTAAAATATCTTTATCGCCTGTTTTTGATAGCCTGAAGGTATCAATTAAAAATAACTGATATCACTAACCTATGTTATAACTTTTATTGATGATGAATCCAGATTAGAACCACCGATCATAAAATCTATGAAACGCTTAGTGGCAGGCATCAGATAATGGTTCTTCAGCCATGCGATATTTACATAGTGTATGAGCTCGGCGTCTGACACTTTGTGTATTTTCAGATAATTTTTATTGAGAATATCTACTTTTGCAACCAAAGCTATACCGAACTGTTCGCGGACAAGAGCCTGGATCGAATTCTCATCAGAACATTCGCACAGTATATCCGGTTTTATACCCATATTACGGTACAGTCGGTTGGTGTAGCCGCCCAGACCTGAAACGCGGTCATATCCAATCACAGGATAACGACCCAGCTCTTTTATGGACAGTTCGTCTTTGTCAGCCAGAGGATGCTCATTAGAGGTTATGATCACCATCTCTTGTTTCAGTATAGGAACGAATTCGATTTCTTCTTCGTTATCCGAGTAAGCACAGAAACCAACATCGAGTTTTCCGCTTTTAATATCCTTTATTATTGAAGACGTTCTGTTCTGAGTAAAACCAAATGTCACATGCTCATTACCTGGGATGTCCAGGAAGGAACGCACCTTATGAGGAATGTAATAGTTGGCCAGAGGGAAGACATAGCCTATATCTATACGGCCTCCTGTAGAAGATAATTCCTTCATTTTATATATAGCGATATCGCATTCATCAAGTATACGGTTGGTGTACTCAAGAAAAAGCCTGCCGCTTCCTGTCAATGCAATTCCTCTTCCGGCCCGCTCAAACAGCACTACACCCAGCTCATCTTCAAGAGAGTCGATGGATCTTGAAAGAGAAGGCTGTGAGATATATAACTCTTCAGCCGCTGCCCGGAAATTCTGCAGTCTGGCTACTGCTTGAAAGTATCTAAGCTGATTCAAAGTCATGATTATTCTTCCCAATGTTCAGCCTAACGGCCTCTAGTATAGTAAATAACAATCCTCTTTAAAAAATATATCACAGACTTTTTATTAATGATAGCGTCAGACTATCATTTTTTGCTTTATATGGCATTGGACTCTATCAGAAACACTAGCTAAAATATAAACAAGCAATAGTTATTGTTTTAACAAAGTTGTCTTCTGGCTTGTGGTGAATCAGAGACTTTCAGGAATGCGGCAGTAAAAACTGCCGCGGATAAATCATTTTATAAGGAGAAAAACAATGGCAGAAAGAATCACAGGACATACCGAACTTATCGGACTCATGGCTTACCCAATTCGTCATTCCAGCTCACCTGCTATGCAGAACGAAGCTTTCGCAGAAGTAGGTGCTGACTATGCATACCTCGCATTCGAAGTAGGCGCCGATGAGATCGAAGATGCTGTAAAGGCTATCCGCACTCTCAAGATGAGAGGTTCAAACGTTTCCATGCCTAATAAGACTCTGGTAGGTCAGTATCTTGACGAACTCGACCCTGCAGCTGAACTCTGCGGAGCAGTAAACACTATCGTCAATGACAATGGCTACCTCAAGGGATACATCACAGACGGTATCGGATTCATGGCAGCTCTTAAGGATAACAACATCGATCCTATCGGTAAGAAGATGACGATCGTAGGAGCAGGCGGTGCTGCTACAGCTATCGAGATCCAGGCTGCACTCGACGGAGTAGCAGAGATCTCAATTTTCAACATCAAGGACAAGTTCTATGTAGTTGGAGAAGAAACAGTAAAGAAGATCAACGAGAGAACAAACTGCAAGGCTCAGATGTTTGACCTCGCAGATACTGAAGCTCTTCGCAGAGAGATGGCAGACAGCTACCTCTTCGTAAACGCTACAGGCGCAGGCATGAAGCCGCTCGAAGACGTTTCTGTAGTTCCTGACAAGAGCTTCTTCAGACCTGAGCTCATCGTAGTAGACGTTCCTTACGGATGCCTTATGACAAAGATGAGAAAGATGGCTAAGGAAGTCGGATGCAAGACAATGAACGGACTCGGAATGATGCTCTTCCAGGGAGCAGCAGGATTTGAGCTCTGGACAGGCAAGCCAATGCCGATCGAGCACATGAAGGAAGTTCTCGGCATAAGCTATGACGACTAATTTAAAAACGAAAAGTATTCTTTAATGGAAAATGAGAGGAAAAAATCATGACTAACAAAAAATATTTACCAAGTGTAATAGTTCTCTATCTGAACTATTTCCTTCACGGTATTGGCTGCTCCGTTCTCGGACAGGCAGTAATAAAAGATGCACTTGCTGCAAGCTGGAATGTTGAAGCAATGGCTATCACAGCTATCGCAGCTGCTCTCGGACTCGGAAGACTTATCGCACTTCCGTTCGCAGGTCCTCTTTCGGACAAGCTCGGCCGCAGAGTATCGACAGCTATCGGCGGATTCTCGTATGCAGTTTATCTGATCGGACTCGCTATGGCGTTCAACGCAGGCGGCGGTGCAGGATACAGGATCGCTTACATCTGCGCTATCGTAGGCGGAATCGCAAACTCTTTCCTCGACACAGGAATCTATCCAGCTGTTGCTGAGATCATCAACAAGGCTCCTGGCGTTGCAACAATGGGTATCAAGTTCGCTATCTCCGGTTCACAGTTCCTGCTGCCATTCTTCCTTGGAATCACAGTAGGCCAGACAGCTACCGGAATGGTAAGTTACAACACTCTGTTCTACGCAGTAGGTATCTGCTACCTCGTGCTCATGGCACTGATCCTCTTCTTCCCTCTGCCTGATACAGACAAGAAGGCTGAAGAGAAAAAGGAAGGACTTCTCCAGAGCATCAAGCACGCTAACTTCTCTGCTGGTTCGATCGCTATGATTCTCATCGGATTCACATGCACAGGGACATTCCAGCTCTGGCTCAACTGCGCACAGAACTTCGCAAAGGATGTCGTTGGCTGGGCTGAGCCGCAGGCTATGCAGTCGTTCTACGCTATCGGAACTATGATCGGTCTCGTAATTACAGCTCTGCTGACAAGCAAGATCAAGGACGTAAGATTCGTAATGATCTATCCTGCAATCTGTGCACTCATGATGGTTGCAGTACTTATGGCTCCTTCGCAGGGAATTCTCAAGATCGGCGCATTCGTACTCGGCTGGTTCGGAGCAGGCGGACTTCTGCAGATCGCAACGTCCGTATGCAACATGCTCTTCCCTAAGATCAAGGGAACAGTTACAGCCCTCGTAATGATTGCTTCATCTCTGTGCAACTACACACTTCTTACAGCTGCTGCATCGATGACTCCGTCCGGAGTAATGATAATGAACATCGTGCTGACAGCAGTAGGAACACTGCTCGGAGTATTCGTAAACATGAATTACAAAAAGATGCTCGAGGCTGCAGAAAAATAGTACTCCAGCATGCTTAACAGAAAGGAAGGAAATTATGAACACTGTTAAGGTCAGAAACGTTGTTATCGGCGAAGGCATGCCAAAGATCTGCGTGCCTATCGTAGGAGTAACAAAGGAAGCTATCCTCGATGAAGCCAGAGCCATAACAAAGCTCCCTGCGGACGTAGTGGAGTGGAGGATCGACTGGTTCGAGAACGTATTCGACTTCGCTGCTCTCGAGGATGTTATGAAGGGTCTTCGCGAGGTTCTCGGAGACATGCCTATTCTGATGACATTCCGTACTTCGAAGGAAGGCGGAGAGAAGGCCATTGAGGATGAAGTGTATGCTGACATCAACATCAAGGCTGCTCAGACAGGATATGTTGACATGGTAGACGTTGAAGTCTTCACAGGAGATGAGATCGTAAAGAAAATCATCGACGGTGCACATGCTGCAGGCGTTAAGGTTGTAGCATCCAATCATGACTTCTTCAAGACGCCTGACAAGGACGATATCGTAGGACGTCTTCGCAAGATGCAGGATCTCGGTGCAGACATCCCTAAGATCGCTGTAATGCCACAGAATAAGAAAGACGTTCTTACTCTGCTTGCTGCAACTGAAGAAATGGCAAACGAGTATGCAGACCGTCCGATCATCACAATGTCGATGGCGGGCACAGGCGTAATCAGCCGCCTTGCAGGTGAAGTGTTTGGTTCAGCACTGACATTCGGCGCAGCTGCAAAGGCATCTGCACCTGGTCAGATGGGAGTAGAGGATCTCAAGCAGGTACTCACTCTCCTGCACGGAGCACTATAACTAATTGTTTATACATGCCCCGCTTCTGACTACATACGTCCCTCCGGGGCGGGGCATGGCTATATATTGAAAGGAAAAAGCCATGACAAAAGCAATAAAATGGCTTGATCACAATCTGGAGGAATTTCTGCTGACACTGCTGCTGCTTGCAATGGCGGTGATTATGGGAGTACAGGTTTTCTCCAGATTCGCACTGAAAGCTTCGCTGTCGTGGACTGAGGAGCTCACGAGATATCTGTTCATATGGGCAGGCTTCCTGAGCGTCAGCTACTGCAGCAAGAGGTGCATCTCGATCAAGATAGAACAGTTCGTGGCAAGATTCTCCAGGCGTACGAAGGCAATCATCAAACTGGTCAATCATACGATTGAGCTTGCGTTTTTCTTCTACATGATACCGTTTGCTTTCTCGTATATGATGTCAGCTGTTGAGAGCGGGCAGGTAAGCCCGGCGCTTGGGATACCGATGTATTACATACAGGCGGCGCCTTTCGTATCGTTCATACTGGTAGCTTTCAGGATAATTCAGAGATGGATCATAGAACTCAAGGTTTCACTTGGAATGAAAGTCTATGACCCGGCTCATCCTGAACGCAATACTCCTGAATCTTTTGTAGAGGCTGGTCAGCCGGTATCTGCGGCTGATGCCGGAAAGGAGTAGCCATGCCGGTAGGATTATTGTTCATACTGTTCGTGGTATTTCTGATAATAGCAATACCGGTAGGCATTACGCTCGGAATAACGGCCGTTTTGCCTCATATATTCGATCCGTCGTTCACTGTGGGAGCAAAGTATCTCATCAGGGCAATGTTCGGCGGACTCGACAGCTTCCCGCTTCTGGCGGTGCCGATGTTCGTTCTTTCGGGCATCATCATGGCCAAGGGAGGCATATCGCGTAAAATATTCGACATATTCGCCTACTTCTTCGGCAGATTCACTGCAGGAATGCCTTGCGCAGTCATAGTTACGTGCCTGTTCTACGGCGCGATCTCCGGATCAGCTCCGGCGACCGTTGCTGCCGTAGGCAGCATGACCATCCCGATCCTGATCGGGCTGGGCTACGACAAGACATTCTCGACATCTGTCGTAGCGGTCGCCGGCGGACTGGGAGTTATCATCCCTCCGAGCATACCGTTCATCATGTATGGTATGGCATCCGGCGCATCTGTAAGCGATCTGTTTCTTGCAGGTATTATCCCCGGGCTTGTGATCGCGGTACTTCTGATGGGATTCTCTGTATTCTACTGTAAGAAGAACGGAGAGGATAAAGTCAGGATAGAAGCCGAGATAGGAAAGCTCCATGAAAAGGGATTCGGCAAGGTGTTCAAAGAGAGCTTCTGGGCCATACTCAGCCCGGTGATCGTGCTCGGATGCATCTACTCGGGCATCACATCACCGACAGAGGCTGCTGTAATATCTGTGTACTACGCGCTGATAGTCAGCCTGTTCATATACAAGGAGATAAAGTTCAAGGATCTGTGGGGAATTCTTGTTGAAGCCATCAAGACCTTCACGCCGATACTGTTCATACTGGCAGCATCGACAGCTTTCTCCAGAGTACTGACACTCATGCAGGTGCCTCAGACTGTAAGCTCATTCATACTCGGAAACTTCTCGAGTAAGGTAATCATACTGCTTGTCATAAATGTGTTCCTGCTCATTGTAGGTATGGTCATGGATACGACACCTGCGATTCTGATCCTCACTCCGATCCTGCTTCCGATTGCACAGGGTATCGGTATGGATCCTATCCAGTTCGGTGTGATAATGGTAGTAAACCTGGCTATAGGTTTTGTAACTCCGCCTATTGGAGTCAACCTGTTTGTAGCCAGCGCTCTTACGGACGTTCCGGTCATGGAGATAGCAAGGAAGGCGATGCCTATGATAGGACTCTTCCTCATAGCGCTGCTTCTGTTCACATTCGTACCGGCGTTCTCGCTGATATTGCTCTAGGAGGTGTGTCATGAAGAAAATAAAAAATCATAAACACCTTCGTACGGCTATCATAATCATCAGCGTTCTGCTCATGGGAATGATGATGTCAGCATGCGGCAAAAACGACGGAGAGCAGAGATATGCATATCCTCTTGCGACAGCAAGCCCTGAGGACACAGTAACTCAGATATATGCTGAGAAATTTGCAGAAGAAGTCGACAGGCTGTCTGATGGAAGCATAAAGATCCAGGTATATGCCAACTCAACACTCGGCGGTGACCGTGAGCTGCTTGAGTCCTGTAAGGACGGAGATATCCCGTTCGTAGTTCAGAACACAGCTCCGCAGGTCACATTCATGCCTGATCTGGCCATATTCGATGTGCCTTGCGCTTTCGAAAATCTCGATGAATGCAGGGAAGTGCTGGATGATCAGGAATTCAGCAGCCTGATAAGCAGCGTCTATGAAAAAGGCGGGTATCAGCTGCTCGGAATCGCAGACCAGGGATTCCGTATAATGAGCACCAACAAACCGGTTAAGGGAATTGGTGACTTCAAAGGGCAGAAGATACGTACCATGGAGAATCCGTTCCATCTGGCGTTCTGGAAATCCATAGGAGCAAATCCTACTCCTATGAGCTTTGCCGAAGTATACATCGGCCTTCAGCAGCACACTATAGATGCTCAGGAGAATCCTTACGAAGTAATCGTATCGAACAGGCTCTATGAGCAGCAGGATTACGTGGTGGAGACTAATCATCTGCCTCACCTGATAACGCTGATCATGAACGACGAATTCTTCAAGGGTATGCCTGAAGAAAATCAGCGCATTTTGAAGGAGGCTGCTGCTACAGCGACAGAATATGCGCGTCAGGCATCCGATGACAGGATAGCTGACAGAGTCAAGACCATTGAGGACAGTGGTACTCAGATACTGAAGATCGATGAGGAAACCTATAAGGCAATCGTTGAGGAAAGTGCCGGAGTACGCGACAGTATTAAAGAAAAAGTAGATTCCGAAGTCTACAACACATTTATCGAATGCATCGATAAATACCAGAAATAGTTTACAAAAAATCAATGACCGCCAAAGCCTAAGGCTAAGGCGGTCTTTGCTTTTTTTGTGCCGCAGGCATGATAATGTGCTAAAATCATAAGTGTTAAGAGAAACTTAAAGACTCAGAGCAAACGTCATTGTTTATAAACGGAAAGCTGAACAGGTGAGGTGGAATGGAAACTGCAAGACTCAGAGCATTTGTGGAGACAGCTGTTAAAGGCAGCGTAAAGGCAGCTGCGGATTCCCTCGGATATACACCATCAGCCATAAGCCAGCTGATAACCGCTCTCGAGAAGGAACTCGGCATAAATCTTTTTACGCGTTCACAGAAGGGTATGAAGCTCACGGCGGAAGGCAGAGAGATGCTGCCGCTCGTGAGGTCTTATCTGACGCATGAAGAGGAAATATATACATTTGCTGCTGAACTAAAAGGCGTTACGAGAGGAAAGCTTGTGATAGCAACCTATCCTAGTATCGCCACAACATGGCTTCCTGAAATAGTAAGATCATTTAAGAATGACTATCCGGGCATTCAGATCACTATCATGGAAAGCATAAAGACTGATATTATACGCCACTTTGAGCAGAATGAAGCTGATCTGGCGTTCCTGGCTTACTCTGAACCAATGCCTTATGAATGGATACCGCTATCCTCAAGCAATATCATTGCTGCTGTTCCTGAAGATCACAGGCTGGCCTCTGCAAAAGCCTTCCCGATAAAAGAGTGTGAGAATGAAGACTTTATTCTTGGTTCATGGGGCAAGGAGATGGAGATTCTGGAGATACTTGAAAAGAATGATGTTCACCCTGAAATAAAGTACACGACGTACGATACTCCTGCATCGCTCGCGATGGTCCGCATGGGGCTCGGTGTGAGCTTCGTGAATGAGCTGTCTGCACAGTTCTGGAACGAGCATCTGGTGAAGATGCCTCTCGATCCTCCGCAGACGATTACGTTTGGTGCAGCTGTTCCTTCAAGGGAGCACATGACGGGAGCTTCTAAAAAATTTCTTTCCTATACTCTTAATTATTTCGGAAAGGAATAAAAGGCAAAAGAAAAACGCCTTTCAGAGAGGGAGGTTAAGGCGTTTTTCAAAGAGAATAATATATAAATGATGAAGTAAGTGTGTTGGCATTTTCGATGCCCGAGAGCTATTGCTTTTTTCTATCAACAGCTCTTCTTTCAAATATTTTATCTATAATCAACAGTTAAGTAAAGTTATACTTTTTTACAAAATAATTTAGTCACGCTTAATTTGATATGCATCCGGTAGAACATTTCAAAACAGTACATGAACACAAAAAACTGGTGAGGGAGTATTGCTTCAGACTCGGTCTTTACAGACAGGGACTGATGCATGATCTCAGCAAATACTCACCGGTAGAATTTTGGCGCGGCGCAAAATATTACCAGGGTAACCGCAGTCCTAACAACAAAGAGAGGGAAGAGACAGGTCATTCCATGGCTTGGCTGCACCACAAGGGACGTAATAAACATCATTTTGAATACTGGATAGATTACATGATAAATGATGATGGCTCTGTGGGGTTTGGAGGCAACAGGATGCCTAAACGCTATATAGCTGAAATGTTCTGCGACAGAATAGCTGCCTGCAGGATATACCTTGGTGACAAATATACAGATGCATCTGCATATGATTACTATATTAAAGGCACAGGCACCAGAGTGGGGCCTTTGATCCATCCGGATACGGCAGCTGAGCTGGAGAGGATGCTGCGCATGCTTAAGGATGAGGGAGAAGAAGCCGCTTTCGAATATGTAAGGAAGTGGCTGAAAGAAAAATAGAACAATAAACAGGCCCGGACTGATCCGGGCCTGTCTGCTTTGATATAACGTTTGAAGGAATTATATGAGAGGTTGAGAGAGTTTTTTTATTATCCTTCGATCATGATGGTCTTCTTTTCAGGGAGCTCTGGTTCCTTTTCCTTAGGGAAGGTGAGACGCAGGACTCCGTCTTCAAATTTTGCCTTCACATCGTTCTCGTCGATGCCTTCGCCAACATAGAAGCTTCTCTGCATTGCGCCTGAATAACGTTCCTGACGGAGCAGTTTGCCCTTGTCGTCCTTTTCCTCCTCATTCAGCATCTTGCATGCTCCGACAACGAGATAACCGTTGTCAAGAGTAAGGGAGATCTCATCCTTTTTGAAGCCCGGCAGATCGATGTCGAGTTCATAATTACCGTCCTTGTCGCGGATATCAGTCTTCATAAGACCTGCTGCGTGCTTTCCGTAAAGCTTGTGCTCTGCCTCTGCAGGCATTCTGAATCTCGGAAAGTCGAAGAAGTCATCAAAAATATCGTCGTTGAAAAGTTTAGGATAGAACATAGTATTGCCTCCTTTATATATATGATGTTTTTAACTGATTCGGGTGCGGCTCTGTATTTGCCGCTCTCATGTGACAAGTATGTTATACCACTTTTGTTAGCACTCGTCAATAGTGAGTGCTAACATTTTTTAAAATTTTCAGCTTTGTGATTTTGCTGTGAAGAGAGAATATAACAGCATTGTTTGTGATATTATATATATGTATATTTATGTAATTTGCGGAGGATTATTATGAAGATTACTTTTATTGGAGCTGCTCATGAAGTAACAGGTTCATGCTCATTACTAGAGGTTTGCGGCAAAAATATAATAGTAGACTGTGGAATGGAGCAGGGCATCGATCTGTTTGAGAATATCGAGATACCGGTAGCTCCTTCCGACATAGACGCGATTGTCATAACACATGCACATATCGACCATACCGGTAAGCTGCCGTTCCTTGTGGCCAACGGCTACAACGGACCAATCTATTCGACAGAAGCGACCCGACAGCTTTGCGACATAATGCTTAGAGACTCTGCTCATATACAGGAGATGGAGGCACAGTGGAGAAACCGCAAGGGCAAGCGCGCTGATGAGGATGGTGAGCACGTCCCTTTGTATACTATGGAAGATGTACTCAGGACAATGACCCTCTTCAAAACAGCAGGCTACGGGACTGATGTAGAGCTGTTTGACGGAATAAAGATCAGCTATACCGATGCAGGCCATCTGCTCGGATCTGCAAACGTTCTGTTTACACTGAACGAGAACGGCGTCGAAAGGACTCTTCTGTTCTCGGGTGATCTGGGCAATCTTGACAAGCCGCTCATACGTTCTCCGCAGGATCCTCCTCATGCTGACTATGTGATCTGCGAATCCACATACGGAGACCGCACACATCCTGAGGCACCTGACTATGTGGCGCAGATTACCAGGATCATACAGACTACGCTGGACCGTGGAGGCAACATCGTAGTACCTGCATTTGCGGTCGGCAGAACTCAGGAACTTCTCTACTACCTCAGAATAATAAAAGATGAGGGACTGATTAAAGGTCATGACGGCTTCCCTGTAGTAGTTGACAGCCCTCTGGCAGTTGAAGCTACCAACATATACAGTACGGAGATGTATGAATATTATGATGATGAGGCACTCGAACTTCTGAAGGCCGGTATCAATCCGGTTACATTCCCTGATCTTGAGATCTCGGTCACGACAGATCAGTCCAAGGCAATAAATGATGATATGACTCCAAAGGTCATTATCTCAGCATCGGGCATGTGCGAGGCAGGCAGAATACGCCATCATCTGAAACACAATCTGTGGAGACCGGAGTGTACCATTCTCTTTGTCGGATATCAGAGTGCCGGTACTGTCGGTGCCAAACTGCTCGCCGGCGATGAAAGTGTAAGACTCTTCGGCGAAGATATAGCAGTAAAAGCAGAGATACTAAGAATCGACTCGTTCAGCAGTCATGCCGATAAACCGCATCTTCGTGCATGGATAAAAAAGGTCAGACCGGGCACCAGAATATTCATCAATCACGGTGAAGACAAAGTCACTGAAAGCCTTGCCGAAATTGCTTCGATAGATACCGGAAAGCCGGCAATAGCTCCGTACAGCGGAGAGGTATGGGATCTGGCAGCTGATGAGCTCGTGCACAGAGCTCAGGTCGTTCCGGTTATCAGAAAGCAGTCCTTCAGCGGTTCGGATGATCACAGGGCTTCAGCAAATGCTTCGCCTGCTTACAGGGATCTCAGAAGGTCCGGCGAGGAGCTCATGAAACTCATTAACAGGAGCGAGGGCGGTGCCAACAAGGAACTCAACAAGATGAGAAGAGAAATCGAAGCGATCCTCAACAAATACGGTTCTCAGGAGGAATAGTATGGACAACAGACCAATTGGAGTTTTTGACTCGGGCCTTGGCGGTCTTACATCCGTACAGGAGCTCCACATGCAATTGCCTGAAGAAAGAGTGATCTACTTAGGAGACACTGCCAGAACGCCCTACGGATCAAAGTCACCTGAGACGATCGTAAAATTCGCCAAGCAGAATGTCGACTATCTGGTAGCGCGGAACACAAAGATGATAATCATAGCGTGCAATACCGTTACTGCGGTAGCGCTCGATGCTCTCAGAAAACGTTACCCGGCTGTTCCTATAATCGGTGTTATTGAACCGACAGTGAAAAAGGTGGTAGGCGAAGGCTGCAAAAAAGTCGGAGTAATAGCAACTAAAGCGACCATAGGCAGCGATGTTTACGGAAAAGAGCTCAGAGCAATGAATCCGGATATTGAGGTATACAGCGAGGCATGTCCTGCTATAGTACCTCTGATCGAAGACGGACTGACTGATACAGAAATAATGAAGCTTACAGTCGCACATTACATGGACGACTTTGTAAAAGAAGGGGGCTTTGAAGATCTGATCCTCGGATGTACGCACTATCCGCTGGTATCTGGGCATATCAAAAGCCTGTATCCGAATCTGCGCATGTACAGCTCTTCGGCTGAGGTCATAAGGGAAGCTGCGGAGATACTCAAAGAAAAAGACATGCTTGCATCGGGCTCTGAATTTACCGACAGATACTATGCAAGTGATATGTCTGATAACTTCATTGCGATGACTGACAGACTTTTTGCGGATACTGATTTCAAGATTCATCTGTTAAAACTTGAAGAATAGAGAGTTTTCTAGTACAATCTATAGGCTTGTGCGTTATGCGCTCCGCAGAAAATGAAGCGCAGGGCGACGGAGGAGTTATATGGAAACAGAATTCAAATACCGTCTGGACGATACTTCTGTATTTGACAGCATAGTCGAGACCGCAGCTTCAGGTAAGATGGGGCTCGAGGCAGTCGAGACTATTGACATGCATGCGGTATATTTTGATACAGAAGATTACGATTTCAGAAAGAAGGGGATCGCATACAGGATCCGCCAGGAAGATGACAGGTGTACTGCCACTATCAAGTGGGACGTTAACGTTAAGGAAGGACTGCACAGACGTGAGGAGTTCAACCTCGTTGTAAATGATGAGCGTTTCGTGCTGAATCCGAACATCGAGATCTTTATCTCGAGTGAGGCGTATGACGTGCTTCTTGAGGCTGCAGGCGACAAGCCGCTGAAGCCTACTATTTCTATGGACTATGAGAGAAAGCAGTTCAAAGTCGACACAGGCAGATCGATAAGCTGCATTTCCGTGGATGAAGGAGTAATACACCATATTGACGGGCATCTGGTGCCGGTATCCGAACTTGAAGTGGAGTGGTATTACGGAGATGAAGATGACTTCATGGAGCTGGCGCGCAGAATTCAAAGCAAATACGGACTGGAGACGGAAGACAGATCCAAACTCCAGAGAGCGTTTGAATAAATAAAGGAAATAAAAAAGATTAATATAAAAACGGAGGAACAATTCAAATGAAGGCTACACAGGTTTCAAAGGAAAACGGAGTCGTAAAATTCAACATCGAATTCTCGGCAGAAGAGTTTAAGGACGCTATAAACAAGGCATATCTGGCAAACAGAGGCAAATTCCAGATCGACGGATTCCGCAAGGGCAAAGCTCCAAGGAAGATCATCGAGAGCCACTACGGACACGATGTATTCTGGGATGAGGCACTCAACGATCTGCTCGAGAAGAACTATTCTGAAGCAATTAAGGACATGGATATCGAAGTCATTTCGCAGCCATCATTTGAGTCTCCTGAAATAAAAGACGGTGAGCCGGTAGTACTGTCCGGATCCGTTCAGGTATTCCCTGAGTTTGACGTTGAGAACTATAAAGGCCTCGAGATCGAAAAGGTTGAGACCGTTATCGGCGACAAGGAAGTTCAGGAAGAGCTCGAAAGAGTACAGAAGAGCCAGGCAAGAATGGAGATCGTTGAAGACCGCAAGTCCGAAAAGGGTGACACTGTAGTGATCGACTTTGACGGAAGTGTTGACGGCGAAGCATTCAGCGGCGGAAAAGCTGAGAACTATGAGCTTAAGCTCGGATCGGGACAGTTTATTCCTGGTTTTGAAGAGCAGCTCGAAGGCAAGGAAGCAGGAGAGGAAGTAGACGTTGAGGTCGTATTCCCTGGCGATTATCATGCTGAGGAGCTCGCAGGCAAGCCGGCACTCTTCAAGTGCAAGGTGCATGAGATCAAGAAAGAGATCCTTCCTGAAATCGATGATGAGCTTGCAAGTGATGTAAGCGATTTTGAGACACTTGCTGAGTATAAGGAAGATCTCAGGAAGAAGCTCCAGGAGAAGGCAGCAGAGACAGATCTCTCCGTCATGAAGGACAGAGTTCTTGAGCAGCTTTATAAAATGAACGAGATCGAAGTTCCGGCCGTCATGATCCAGAACGAGATCGAAAACATGCTTTACGATATGAATCAGAGCCTCTCGGCTCAGGGACTCGGACTCAAGCAGTATCTTGAGTGGACAGGAAAGACTGTAGATGAGCTCAGAGAAGAGACCAGACCTGACGCAGAGAAGAGAATCAGAACAAGAGTCCTGCTCAAGAACGTGATCAGAAAGGAAAAACTCGAAGTAGCTGAAGAAGAGATCCGTGAGCTCATGGAAGACTTCGGAAAGCAGTACGGAATGGACGTTGATCAGGTTAAAGAGATGGCAGGTTCCGAGACTGAAAATTACTTCAGAGAAGATGCTCAGACAAAGAAGGCTATCGACTGGCTGTTCGACAATGCAAAGCAGGTAGAGGCAAAGGCTGAATAGCAGATTACGAAAGGGTAAAGCAATATGAATTATGTACCTTATGTAGTAGAGCAGACAGGTCAGGGAGAGAGAACTTATGACATCTATTCCAGGCTGCTTATCGACAGGATCATATTCATAGATGAAGAGATAACGGAGCACACGGCAAGTGTCGTAGTAGCACAGCTCCTGTTCCTTGAGGCACAGGATCCGGATAAGGATATCAATATTTATATCAACTCTCCGGGCGGCATGGTGACTGCCGGTCTTGCAATCTACGATACAATGAGATTCATCAAGCCTGACATCAGCACTATCTGTGTCGGTATGGCTGCAAGCATGGGCGCTGTACTTCTTGCCGCCGGAACAAAAGGCAAGAGATACGCGCTGCCTAATGCCGAGATCATGATCCACCAGCCTCTTGGAGGATTTCAGGGACAGGCGTCAGATATCAAGATCAACGCAGACCATATACTTGCCATTAAGGACAAGCTGAATCACATCCTGGCGGATGCCACGGGTCAGGAACTCTCCGTTATCGAAAAGGATACAGACCGTGACAACTACATGACCGCAGCCGACGCAGCAGCATACGGACTGGTCGACAAGGTCATCGAGAGGAGCACAAATGCCGAATAACGAAGCAAAATGTTCATTTTGCGGTAAAACAACATCTCAGGTCCGAAGCATGATGGTCGGACCTGATGTCTATATTTGCAACGAATGCGTTGATCTTATCAAGTCAATGATGGATGAGGAGATCAAACCGGTACCAAGGAAACGCTCAAAGAAGCTTCCTACTCCGGAACAGATAAAGTCCGAGCTCGATCAGTACGTGATAGAGCAGGATCCTGCAAAGAGGAGCCTTGCTGTAGCGGTATATAACCACTACAAGAGGATCAGACATCTTGACAGATATAAGAACAGCGATGTAGACAAGGTGGAGCTCCAGAAGAGCAACATACTTATGCTGGGGCCTACTGGCTGCGGTAAGACTTTGCTCGCGCAGACTCTGGCGCGCATACTTGACGTGCCTTTTGCAATTGTTGACGCCACATCACTGACCGAAGCCGGATATGTAGGCGAAGACGTAGAAAACATACTTCTCAGGCTCTATCAGGCTGCAGACGGCGACCTCGAGAGAGCCCAGAGAGGAATCATATATGTAGACGAGATCGACAAGATCGCACGCAAGTCCGAGAACACCTCGATTACAAGAGATGTAAGCGGCGAGGGCGTACAGCAGGCTCTCCTCAAAATCATAGAGGGAACCGTTGCAAACGTGCCTCCACAGGGCGGAAGAAAGCATCCTAATCAGGAGTTCATACACTTCGATACCAAGGACGTTCTTTTCATCTGCGGAGGAGCTTTCACGGGCCTTGACAAGATAATCAAGGTGAGACTCGGAAACAAGGTCATAGGCTTTAACAAAGAGGAGAAAAAGGTAGACCTGAATGAGGCGGATATTCTTCTGAACGCCCAGCCTGAGGATCTCCTTAAGTTCGGACTCATTCCTGAGCTTATCGGAAGACTGCCTGTTACAGTAGCTCTCAGTGAGCTCAGCGAAGAAGCCCTGGTAAGGATAATCACGGAACCTAAAAACTCTCTGGTCAAACAGTATCAGACCCTGTTTGCGATGGATGATGTTGATCTTATCGTTGAAGAGGATGCAGTTCATGCTATCGCCGCAAAGGCGCTGGCACTCAATACCGGAGCCAGAGGGCTCAGGGGCATCTTCGAGAAAATGATGACTGATATTATGTATGAGCTGCCTTCCAGACCT
The DNA here is from genome assembly GCA_045220485.1 of Anaerovoracaceae bacterium. Lineage (GTDB taxonomy): Bacteria > Bacillota > Clostridia > Peptostreptococcales > Anaerovoracaceae > Crickella. The sequence continues at coordinate 18,170 of JBGUVT010000105.1, forward strand.
GAAGTGGAAAAGTGTATCATTACTGCCGGCGTTGTCAATGGCGAGTCGGACCCTGTGCTGATCCTCAAGGGCGAGGCAAAGGACAGCGAACAGATACATACTGAAAAGGAAGCATAATGGGCGGAATGGAAAGCATAAAGAGAGTCCCGTATATCCCGCTTAGAGGACAGACATTCTTCCCCGGGACTATAGTGGGATTCGATATAGGTAGAGACAAGTCACTTGCCGCCGTTGATCTAGCGATGAACGGCGACAAATATATTGTAGTGTCATCACAGAGAGATCCGTCTGTGAGCGCGCCAAAAATGGACGACTGCTACATGACGGGTGTCATTGTACGTGTGAGACAGGTGGTAAAAAAGAATGAGGACTATGTCCGCATTCTCGTTGTAGTTGAACAGAGAGTAAGAATCGAAGACATCTATGAGGCCGGCGATCTGCTTATGTGTGACTACACCCATGCTGAGGATTACGACAATGATACGGATGACATAAGCATGCAGGCGAATATCAGGGTGCTCAGACAGCTTTACATGAAATACCTTGAGCTGACGGGGCAGGGCGAATCCGCCGGAAGGACTCTGATAGATGATATCGATGATCCGTCGCTGCTCTGCAGCCTGATAGCGAACGAGATAGATGTTTCCTTCGATATAAAGCAGACACTGCTCGAGATCGATTCTGTCAAGCTGAGAGTCGGGCACCTGGTAGACATAATCGGCAAGGAAAACAACATACTTTCGATCGCAAAAAGGATCAACAACCGTGTGGTCAAAAATATGAACCGCGGTCAGAGAGAGTACTATCTCAGAGAGCAGCTCCAGGTCATCAAGGAAGAACTCGGTGAAGATGAGGATACCGATGACGAGGCGCGTCAGTGGAGAGAAAAACTCGATGAGCTCAAACTCGAAGAGAAGACTGACACCAAGCTGCGCAAGGAGATCGACAAGTTCACAAAGATGAGCCCGATGAGCCCTGACGCTAATGTATCGCGTACTTACATCGAGACAATTCTCGATCTCCCTTGGCACAAGTCCAACAAGATCAACCGCAATATCAACAAGGCCGAGAAGATCCTCAACGAGGATCATTACGGACTTGAAAAGGTTAAGGAGAGAATACTCGAGTGCCTGGCGGTGCAGCATCTTACAAAGAACAATAAAGGCCCTATCATCTGTCTGGTAGGCCCTCCGGGAGTCGGAAAGACCTCCATAGCAAAATCAATTGCAAGAGCTACCAACAGAGAGTTCGTAAGAATGTCACTGGGCGGAGTCAGGGATGAGGCTGAGATAAGAGGCCACAGACGCACATATATCGGTGCTATTCCGGGCAGAGTCATCAATGGCATCAGCGAAAGCGGCACGAACAATCCTCTGTTCCTCTTCGACGAGGTAGACAAGATCGGCAGCGATTTCAGGGGAGACCCTGCGTCGGCGCTTCTTGAGGTGCTCGATCCGGAGCAGAACAGCACATTCACGGATCACTATCTTGAGATACCTTTCGATCTTTCGGATGTCATGTTCATTACCACGGCAAACACCACGGCGACAATACCTGCGCCTCTCCTCGACAGAATGGAAGTCATCGAACTTACCAGCTATACAGAAGAGGAGAAGGTGCACATAGCGACCGGATATCTGGTTCCTAAAAAGATGAAAGAGAACGGTCTCAAGAGGACACAGTTCAGCATCACGAGCGCAGCTATCCGCGACATCATAGAGTATTACACCCGTGAGTCGGGAGTAAGAAATCTCGAAAGAGAGATAGGAAACGCATGCCGCAAGGCAGCGCGCAATATCGTAAGCGGAAAGCAGAAGAAAAACAACGTAACTCCGAGAAACCTCAAGTCATATCTGGGCAAGAGGATCTTCATAGAAGATATCGGCTCACTCGAGCCTGAGGTCGGAGTCACAACGGGAATGGCGTGGACAACAGTCGGAGGAGTTACTCTTACCATCGAGACTGTCAAAATGCCGGGCACAGGCAAACTGATTCTGACAGGCCAGATGGGCGACGTAATGAGAGAATCCGCAACGACGGCTCTCGGATACATCAAATCCATATCGGGCAAGTACAGGATCGGTAAGGACGTGTTCAAGGACTATGATATTCAGATACACATACCGGAGGGGGCTACTCCTAAGGATGGTCCTTCAGCAGGTATAACCATGTGCAGCGCGCTGTTCTCGCTCCTTACAGACCGCAAGGCTGATAAGACCGTAGCGATGACCGGAGAGATAACGCTGAGAGGCAAGGTGCTCAGGATAGGCGGTCTGAAAGAGAAATCGCTTGCAGCATACAGGCAGGGCATCCGGAGAATCATTATTCCTAAGGAAAACGAGCCTGATCTTGAAGAGATACCTGCATCAGTCCGTAAGGACGTCGAATTCATACCGGTATCAGACTTTGAAGAAGTGATACCGATAGTCATACAGTAAGGATATGAAGATAAACAAAGCAGAACTCGAAGCCGTCGCCGTAAAGGCGTCGCAATATCCGCCTGAAGACATCCCGGAGATAGCTTTTGCCGGCAGATCGAATGTCGGCAAATCGTCGCTCCTGAATCTTATAACGGGCAGAAAAGCTCTTGCCAGAGTCTCGGGCAGCCCGGGCAAAACCAGAACCATTAACTTCTACAGATGTGATGATCTGTTCAGGATAGTTGACCTGCCGGGATACGGGTTTGCGAAGGTAAGCAGATCTGAGAGCGAAAAGTGGGGAGCCATGATAGAAGGTTACCTCGAAAACAGAAGCAATCTGCGCAAGGTGGTTCAGCTGGTAGATATAAGGCACAAACCGAGCGCTCAGGATGTGCAGATGTACGAATATCTCAAGTATTACGGACTTGACGGCATAGTCGTGGCAACAAAGGCCGATAAGGTAGGCAACAACCAGAAAGCGGCCTGTATAAAGACGATAAGACAGACACTCGGGATGAGCAGGGAAGATAAGGTCATACCGGTATCGGCACTCAAGAGAACCGGTGATGAAGAACTGCTCGAAGTGATTACTTCTCTGCTTTAAGAGATAAAGGAGGCAAAATGGCAACTCAGAAATTCGGAAAGATCCTTTTCACTGAAGAACAGATCGCGAAGAGGGCAAAGGAAATTGCTGCTCAGATCGATAAAGACTTTGAAGGCGAGGAAGTTATCCTGCTCTGCACTCTGAAGGGCTCGATCCTCTGGATCGGAGATATCATGAAGAATCTTACGATCAAAACAAAACTCGACTTTATCTCCGCAAGCAGCTACGGTGCTTCCAAGACAAGCTCCGGTGTCGTAAAGATCAAATTCGATCCTGAGATCAACATGTACAACGCCAATATCATCGTTGTTGAAGACATCGTAGATACAGGCAACACACTGAAATATGTGCTTGGTAAGCTCGAAGAAAGAGGCC
>JBGUVT010000106.1:0-18628 GCA_045220485.1 Anaerovoracaceae bacterium
CGTCAGTTGCTCACCCCGTGATCGCCTTTACCCCAAATATTGCAAAAGCGTCTTTTTTGCTTGACCCCCATTTAAGTTAAAGAGCCAATTTTATCACGGTTGGCCGAGTATGTTGCTCATGAAATACGGAAGCTGTTTCCTCCACCAAGGCCAGTCATGATTAACATCATAGCCCCAGTAGTCAGCCCAGTGAGGTATTCCCTTTCCTTCAAAAGCCTCGTGCAGTTTCTGCAGGTCTACTCTCATCTCATCTTCCCATGCGCCCTGGCCGCAGCAGAAGATAATGCTGCTCTGTCTGTACAGATCCATCCACGGATGATGCTCAGGCATGTTAGGAATGAACTCGATCGGTGAATTTGCGTATGTGAGGTCATCCTTGTATCCGTGGAAGAAGTAGTTGGTGTCATACAGACCGCTCATGGAAATTACTCCTCCGAAAAGATCCGGACGGCGTGCAAAGAAGTTCATGGCGTGGGTAGCACCCATACTGCATCCCGTTGTGATCGCTCTCTCGTCTCCGAGATACTGCGGTACGAGTTCGTCTGTAACATAGCGGAACCATCTCTCCTGAAGTTCGAGTCTTTCACGCTCGTTTCTTCCTTCTGCAGACCATGTTTCCTCATCGATGCTGTCAACGCAGAGCACTCTCAGCTTGCCTGCCTCGATCCACGGTGCGATGGTGTCGATCATTCCGAAGTTGCGGAAGTCGTAAGTGTGACCGTTCTGAGGTCCGAAGGCTACGCAGAGTCTGCCGCTGTCTCCGAAGATAGCGTGCTCCATCTCTCTGTCCATTATCCAGCTGTATTCTTTCTTGTAGTAATCGTTCATTAAATTTCCCCTTTATCTTTCAATTGTTGTTCATTCTTTATATTTACGCGCGTTCCGTTACGAAGTTATTGAATTCCTCAACCTCTTCGAATGTCTTGAATACCGCGGTGTAAAACTGATTTCCCATAGCTCCGGACAGCACGTCAGGCATGCGCTCGCACATCTTCATGCAGTGTCCGTATTTCTCCAGCACCTCTTCATGGCTGTGCTTATACTGGTGGATGTCCTTTCTGGATGCATAAGCGCAGTACTGGTCTCCTCCTATGTCAGGCAGGCGGCGCTCATTGTAAGCTACCATTTCAGCCCAGATTTCGTATACGTCAGCGTTGTGAGCATAGTTCATCATGTCAGGCGTATATCCGCCGGCAGGTCTCATATTGACTTCAAGACCTACAAAATCCCCAACTTCGCCAAGATTCTTTCTTGCCTGAGTAAGGCGGAAGAACTCGAAGTGGACGAATCTGCTCCTTACCTTAAATGCTTTTATCGTTGCGCGTCCATAGTCACGGAGCTGAGCAGGAACCTCAGGAGTTGTGTAGTATATAAGCTCGAGGCCCTTGTTTACAAGATCTGCTATTGATGGTGGGAACCAGTTGGAGCTCTCGAAAAGGATCTCTCCCTGCGCGTTCACGATGGCATCGTATGAGTAGATGTAACCATACACGAACTCTTCCATTACATATGGATGCTCAGGAAGGTTGTTGTAGAACCACTCAAGGTCTTTATCGTTCTCAAGTTTCCAGGTATCCGCCGCACCTACTCCTACATCCGGTTTTACGATGACCGGGAAGCCTCCGATCTCATCGAGAAACTCGCGTGCTGCTTCTATAGTGGTGACTTTGTGGTTGCGTGCAGTCGGAACTCCTGCTTCCTTATAGAAAGGCTTCATCGCGGACTTGCTCTTCCACATCGCCAGCTCATCAGGCTGAACACCTGAACCGATGTTGAAGTCCTCTCTCAGCCTGGCATCCTGTTCAAGCCAGTATTCGGTGTTGGACTCGAGCCAGTCGATCTTTCCGTACTTGAAAGCCAGGAACGCAACTGCGCGATACATGGAATCATAGTTCTCCATGTTGTCTACTTTATAGTATTCCGTAAGGGCCGCCTTAAGGGGCTCTTCCAGAGTGTCATAAGGCGCGTCTCCAATTCCGAGCACATTTATTTCGTTCTTTTTCAGCCTGTCGCAGAACTGCCAATAAGTGTGCGGAAAATTTGGTGATACAAAGATGAAATTCATGTTCCCTCTCCCTTTCTTTATGTGTCCCTTCTGCCGGCGATATGATATGGTGCTGCAACGAACAGCGTCCCGCCGACGATATTGCCTAAAGTAACTATTGCCAGATTATAGAAGAATCCTCCCGCTGTAACAGCCTCGTGTACAGGCTGGAGGAGTGCTACCGTAAACAGTGTCATATTGGCTATACTGTGCTCGAATCCTGTTGTAATGAATGCGAAAAGGCACCAGAATATCATGATCAGTTTGCCTGCATCTGATGTTGCCCTTCCGGCACACCACACTGCGAGACATACAAGGAAGTTACACAGTATGCCCCTTGCGAAGAGGGCGAGCGCTCCGGCTCCCATTTTTGCAGCCGCAGCCGAGACCATGAATTCAGCTACCGGTCCCGTGCAGAGCCCTGTAAGGCTGTAAATACCTGCCAGTACCATAGCGCCGGCCAGATTGCCGACCCAGCAAAGGCACCAAAGTTTAACAGCGTCAGCAGCGCTAACTTTTTTATCAAGCATTCCCGCAGCCATCGCCAGATTGTTGCCTGTAAACAGTTCTGCGCCGGCCATTACGACCAGGCTCAGCGCGACTCCGAATGAGAGTCCCATAACAATCTTTGCATAAGGCAGTCCGGTAAGCAGTCCTCCTGACGTAAAAGCGAGCAGGACTCCAATGCCGATATAGGCTCCGGCCAACATTGAAATGATGAAATATGCAAGCGGGTCCTTTTTCATAAATGCGACTTTAGAGACAGCTCCGTCCGATACTTTTACAAAATCTGTCCTGAACATGATAAGGTCTCCTCCGTCTGCAAACTCCAGTATTGCGGATAATTATACTCGAATACTGCTTAAAAATAAAGTGCAGGCCTGCATATGCAGGCCCGCAGTGCTCCGTTAACTGTTATTTTGGCTTTAACTTATTATACCTTTTGCTTTAACTTGTTATACCTTTAGCTTTAACTTTTAATTACTCCTGATCAGATTTACGTCTTCTGCTGGCAACGAGCAGCATCATTGCTCCGCCGAGGATGAAGAGGTATGGAGCGAATCTCATGACAACGTTTGTCGGGGAGATAGCTGCAAGATCATTTGTGTACTCTGTAATATGTGCTTTTGAGTAAGCACCTTTTGCAGTATATGCTGAATAATCAGTTACCTGCATTGCCGGGTTCTCATATGCGATAACAGTTTTACCCTTTGCAGCAACTGCCTTATTTCCGGTTATCACAGCTTTACCTGTAGGTGTAACTTCAGTATCTGCCGAAGTATTATTTCCATTTTTTACTGTTACGGTGTACTCTGAATCTGTATTGTTTGTTTCTGTATACTTCACTGCAGCCCATGGATTGAGGCCGATGAACTTAGCAATATCTCCATCGCTGAGTGTGACTCTTACATCTCCACTAGCCTGGTTCACGCTTGTTGCAACGGATGTGTCATCAGTCTCATTGAGGATGTACTGGAGAGACTGGGAATTCTTTGTTGCATTTGTAACAGTGGTATCAAACGGGAACTCATTGTCTGTGTCTCCCATTGTTCCTGTTACCTTCTTGCTGAGCTCAACGTTATATGTGTAATACATATCGTTATTTGCTTCAGTAAAGGTTGTACCATCGACGATCTTATTGTCTGTGTCAAGCGCAACATCTCCGATGATACCGCTCTTTACACTCATACTATCGCTATCACCTTTGTCAATAGATTTAGGGTTGCTGTTGATAAGAACGAATCCATAAACCTCAAGATTATGCGGGTCAGCTGGGTTCTTTCCTACATATACATCTACAAAGTATTCCTTATCAACACTAGCTGTTCTTACGAGACCAACATTAGTCAGGTTAGCATCCGGTGTTGTGTCTGTCAGCGTATAGCGATAAATTCCAGGTGCAGTAAACTCAGAAATGTCAGTGCTAAGTGTGAGGTCTCCGGTAATCGCCTGATAACCCTGAGCATTCAGTTTTGTTGTACCTTCTGCAATGCTGATATCATTTTCGCTAAGTCCACCAGCAGGGCCGGCCTTTACTGCTGCTTCAACATAACCGTTTGTATCTTCACTATACAGGTTTGTTGTCTGGTCCAGCTTATAGCCTTTAACCTTTGTATCAGATACAGTTGCCGGGACTATACTATAAGTAAATGACATTGCAGGGTAAGCAATCGTAATATTTGCCAATTCATTCTGAGCAATAACTACCTTCTTGACAACAAGTGTACCATCCTTTGTTGATGTACCACTTGTAATAGTTGATCCGTCAGCATCAGACGTTGCAGCGAACACGCTTGTGCCCATTGCCAGCACCATGATCAGCGCCAGGACTATTGAGCTGATTTTCTTAATATACTTCATTGTTTTCTCTCCTTTTCGATTTATAATCCTTTTGGTCTGTCTTCCTTATATATTCAATGATTCATTGACTTTGTTATGTGGCCGGTTCCATATCGTCCTGATCCTGATCGGTCTCTTTCTTCGACATCATTGTCAGTATTGCTGTCGCTATGAAGAGTATCAGCATCCAGACAGTGTACTCATCTACCCAGATCATCGGATCTGTCATATCCTCTGTGAGGAAGAACAGTATCACTGACATGATCGCTGCTACTATTGCCATGATCCTTGGGAATCCATGCCGCTTCACATCTACTTCTTCATCTTCGTACTCATCACCGTACTTGTCTGTCGGTTTTGTGAAGTACAGCAGGCCGTCCGCAAAGGCAATTATTATGGTAAGTATCATGAGTATCAGGTTTAGCAGCGCCCAGTCTTCCGGCTCTTCAAATATACCGAGTGGTGTATGTGGTTCTTCGATAGCGGCAGGTGTTTCAGGGTTTGGTATCCCTATCCCTGGTCCTGCTCCCGTGCCTCTTGCTGCACCTGCTCTGCCATTGCCGGCATTACCTGTTCTGTTCCGTGTCGCAGCCGGTGTAAGGTCTTCCTCAGTATCATCATCTACTCCCGGATCAGGTGTGACTCTTGAATCAGGTGGCCCTACGTTGTAGGCTACGCTGAATGGAAGTTCAGGATATTTTGCTAAGGATTCATCCTGTATGGTCATCGCAGCTGTCCCGAAACCATTTTCTGAGTTGGTCACCATGATCATCAGCTCATATGGCTTTTCATCGTAGGTGTAGTCGCTGTTCCGGTTCTCTATGTATGAACTTACAAGATATTTGTAATACCCCGGTTTTGTAAATGGGAAGTGCAGCTTTATGACTCCACTGTCGTTACCCTTGAGTTCAAACTGATAGAACTCTCCGGTAGCTTCGTCCGGAAGTGGCGCTCCGTCAAGTGCTGTAAGCCTGTATTCGAAGCTTTCATTTACCGTTTGACCGGATACGTTGGTCCAGGTCTGCCTGTACGGTATTTCCACTTCATGGGACGCTGCGTATACATTCCGTATTGGTATTAGCCCCACAAGCAGTATTGATAGGACTATCAGTACCGCTCCCCGTATTCTGTTGTTAAGTGTATGCCTTATTATTCGCATGCTCTTACCTGTGTAAGGGATCGCCGGTTGGCTTTCCCTTGTTACAATTATATTTTACGTATATGCTTCTAAGCGTTCAATCGACTGTGTCACTGCGACACAACACTTGTGTCACAACGACACAATTATCATTTATTCTTCTGTTTCGTCTGTATCGTCTTCGTTTTTTCTCCTGCGATCCAATGCCTTCTTGATCAGTACCAGTGCTGCTCCTCCGATGAGGATCAGGATGTATGGCAGCATTCGCAGATCTACGTCTGTAGGTGCTATCTCATGCTCTCCATCAGCCCACATGATTCTTTTCTCGTGGTTTATTCCTTTCACAGCCGGTGCTCCATGCAGATTATTAAGCCTGTCATTGAACAGCTTGTCTAGGTTTGTCATATTGGCGGAAAGAACATCCCCTGTGGTTGCAAACATCTGACCCTGGTTTCCATGATCGATAAATGCTCTATTTTCATCCGCAATATAGACCCCTATGCTGGCATTATCTCCAAGGCCCGGACTGTCTATCTGTATCTGACGGTCAGTATTTACGCCTACATACACGTCGCGTGCTTCACCGGAGGCTCCTGTATTGTCTTTTATTACCACATTTCCCTGAAAAACGAATCCAGGTCTGTTTTTATGGGACGTGTCCACTGCAGCGCTTTCACCCTTCGTGGTGTTTTTTGTTATAGTCCCGCCAGTCATGGTGATCTTTGCCGTACCGTTGATTGCACCGCCTTTTGCTGTTGCGGAGCAACCTGTTATAGAACCACCGCTCATGGTCAGCTCGCCACTCTGTATTGCTCCGCCGTTCACAGCTGAGCATCCGTCTATGAGAGTCTTGCTGCCCGATGTTTCACTAATCTGGATTTTCCCGGAGGTATTAATCGCTCCGCCACTATCGTTAGCATGGCAGTTACTGATAGTACCGCCTGTGACTATGATTTCTGCGTTTTTATTCGTACAATATACCGCTCCGCCATTCTTCGCCGAGCAGCCATCTATGAGAGTCTTGCCGGCCGATGTTTCACTGATCTTAATATTTCCGATGGTATAAATCGCACCACCATTACCTTTATTCGCATGGCAGTCACTGATTTTGCAGTCTGTGACTATGGTCTCTATATTGTTATTCGTGCAAGCTACCGCGCCGCCACTCATACTTGAAGTACTGCACGACTCAAATGAAGAATTCTTTATAGTAGTTGTGACTGTTGTAGAACGGACCGCACCGCCCAGGTCTACTGCAGTACATTCAATAAACTTGCAACCATCCACTGTTAATGATGTATTTGCGCTGGAGATTTCTGCACCGTCAGCATAAACATTGAACGCGCCGCCCTTGGCTTTACTGCTAGGGCTAGTTGTCTTACACCTTGTAAATGTACAGCCTATCACCTTTACATTCCATGCATCAGATTCCATACCGCCGCCGCTATGTACAGACTCGCAGTCTGTGAAAAAACAGCCTGTGACAGTGCAGGATGATGCTGAATCGCCCGGCACGCGTATGTGGAAGAAGCCGGCACCCTGCCGAGCTTTTGTGGTGCAGCTTTCGAACGTGCAGTCAGTCACAGTCAGACTCTGTGCATTTGAGAAAGCTCCGCCTCCGCCTCCGCCCTTGTTATCATCAGGACCGTTGGCGCGGCATCCGGTAAATGTACTGTCTTTTATGGTAGCCGTACCAGCCTTGTTGTTGTGATAGACGCCACCGCCCTGTAGGCTGGCCTGGCACTTAATGAATTCGCAGTTGCTGACCTTCAGCTCATATGCGTCTGTTTTTATAGCACCGCCGTTTCCATTCTGAGTGTTCTTATCTTTGCCGTCGAAGATTATATCGAAGAATTCGACCTTGTCGATTCCCGTTGTGGTGATCATCGGAGCAGAAGCCTGATCCTTTATGAGCGTGCTCTTGCTGCCTGTACCTTTGATAGTGAGGCTTGTGATAGCTGTGTTGTCAAAGATGAAGCCGTCTTTAAGAGTGTCGCTATCATCAGAGTCCATAAGTATCTCTACGATCACGTCTCCGCTCAGTGTATTCGCCTGATTGAACGCGCCCCTCATAACAGTGCTGCCGCCCTGTTGTGTACCGCTGTGTATCAAATCCGTGTGATATGTCCAGGTGTTGCCGTCGTCATTCGATACCCTTGCAACCGAAGCAGCATCAGTCACCTTAATCTCAATAATCTTGTCTGCCAGAGTGACAGTCAGCTTTTCTTCTGTGTCGAACGGCTTAAGCGATGTCAGCTTCCAGTCGTCTTCTGTCTCTTCGATCTTGATCAGGCTGTAGTCTGTAAACTCAACGTTCTCTGCATCCTTTGCGCTTTCTTCGATTTTCAGTACCGAGAACAGTCTGGAAAGCATAACCTCGCTCTCGCCGGCGATGCTGTATGTGTAGCCTTCATATTCGAAGTCCACCGTGTAAACGATGCCGTATACCGAGAAGCTTTCTGCTGTGAATTCAGCCTTCTTCAGCTCTTTGTTTTCGATCGTCAGGTCTGTATCCTTCTTTTCGATCGGCTCTGCTTTTATCGTACCGTTCTTTGCGGACTCAGTCATGTGGATGACTCTTATTGCGTCATCTTCGTTATTACATTCTTTAACGGATTCTCTTGAATCCTTGCTGTATGTAAATGTCACCTTGACATCGTCGCTCGGCTCGATCTCTTTGCCGTCGCTAACCAAAGTAATGTCATAAAATCTGGCAAAACCCAGCTTTGCTATCGCATCGCCGCCATCTTCGCTGCGGAGCTGCTCGAGCGATTTGTCATAGTATTCTTCGTATTCTTTCTGCTCTTTCGCATTATCACTGTCGGAAGAGATCTCGCGGACTACGAGCTTTGTTCCCTCAGGGATCTCCGAGTTTTCGCTGTAATCGAGAGTCACTGTATAATCGTCGCACTCGTATGTGAGTGTGCCGGCGGTGAAGATCTCATCTTCCGCTTCGTCCACAGCCACAGGTTCCTCTACCTGATCCTCTATGCTGTCAACAGCTTCAGATTCGTCCGCCTCGGCCTCCTCAGGCTCTTCTGCCGGAGTTTCCGCGACGACTTCCTCTTCTACTTCCTCTTCAGCTTCAGCCTCATCTTCAGAGTCTGCTGCTTCTTCGAAAACTTCAACAGCTGCTGTATCGTCTTCGATCTCCTCGTTGGCAAATACCTGCACAAGGGATCCTGACACCAGCATTGTAATTGCTATTAATAACACAAGCATTCTGTGTAAGATTTTCATTTTCCAGGCCTCATTTGTGAGTAAATTTCTTTCCATGCCTGGATTCTACCTGTGTATTAATTTGCTAACAATGCGATGTGTCGCTGTGACACCATGGTTGTGTCACAATGACACAATATTATCTTTAAGAATCTTGGTCCCCTTCATTTTCAGTTTTTCTTCTGCGATCCGATACCTTTTTCATCAGTATCAATACTGCTCCTCCGATAAGGATCAGTATGTATGGCAGCAATTGCAGATCTACATTTGTAGGTGCCACCGGCGTCTGTACGACACCCCACATAATCCTGTATTCATAGTTGTCGTCACCGGATTCTCTTGTGGCCGCTACGCCTCGCATGACAGAATTATCTCCATCTGGTCTGTCACTAAACAGTTTATCTATGTTTTGCATACTCGAAACCCGTACAGTTCCTGTATGAGCAAATCGCTTACCCTGTCTTCCGTAGTTTTCATAGGCTGCATCCGCGACATAGACTCCTATGCTCGCGTTTTCTCCCAAACCATATCCATCTATGAGTATATGCCTGTCAGTTTTTGTGCCTAAGTAAACGTCACGAGCCTCATCGTCTGATCCCTTGTTGCCCTCTACTCTAACATTCCCTGAGAATGTTAATCCTGAAGTTCCTGTGGCTGCATCCAGGGCAGCACTGTCACCGCGGGTGATACAGCGGGTTATGGTCCCGCCAGTCATGGTGATCTTCGCCGTACTGTTGATTGCGCCGCCTTTTGTTGCAGAGCAACCTACAATAGAGCCGCCGCTCATGGTCGGATTGTTACTCTGGATCGCTCCGCCATTCCCTGCTGCGAAGCAATCTTCAATAGAACCACCGCTCATTGTCAGATTGTTGCTCTGAATCGCTCCGCCATTCCCATCAGCACTGCAGTCTCTGATAGTGCCGCCTGTGACTACGGTCTCCGCATTGTTATTCGTGCACGCCACCGCTCCGCCGTTCTTTGCCGAGCATCCTTCTATAAGAGTCCCGACGTTCGGTGATTCACTGATTTGGATTTTCCCGGTGGCATAAATAGCTCCACCATTACCATTATCCTTATCCGCGTGGCAATTACTGATAGTGCCGCCTGTGACTACAGTCTCTGCATTGTTATTCATGCACGCTACCGCTCCGCCGTTCTTTGCCGAGCATCCTTTTATAAGAGTCCCGACATTCGGTGATTCACTGATTTGGATTTTCCCGGTGGCATAAATAGCTCCACCATAACCATTATCCTTATCCGCATGGCAATTACTGATAGTGCCGCCTGTGACTACGGTCTCTGCATTGTTATTCATGCACGCTACCGCTCCGCCGTTCTTTGCCGAGCAGTTGTCTATGACAGCTTCGCCGTTAGGTGACTCGCTGATCTGAATAGTCCCAACAGTATAAATCGCTCCGCCATTACCGTTATCAGCATGGCATTTACTGATAGTGCAGCCTGTGACTATAGTCCCTGTATTACTATTCGTGCACGCTACAGCTCCACCGTTAGTATTTGATTCGCATCCAACAAATGAAGAATCAGTTAAACTCGTAAACGATGTAGAACGGATAGCTCCGCCGAAATCTGTACCTATACAACTGTCAAAAGAGCAGTTTTTCACTACAAGCGTAGTGTGATTTGTTGTCGCATCCTGTCCATCTGCCCAAACGTTTATAGCACCGCCTTTTGTCGCTTCGCAGTCTGTAAAGGTGGTGCGCTCAAGAGTGACATACCAGGCATCAGTTTCCATACCTCCACCGCTCCACGCTGAAATACATTTTTCGAACGTACTGTCTTTAACAATAGTTTCGGATCCTGCCGGATTAGTTTTCGTCCGTTTATGGAATAGTCCTGCTCCTTGTCTCACTTTTGTGGTGCAGTTGTAGAACGAGCTGCCAGTCACGGCCACACTCTGTGCAGTTGTGAAAACTCCGCCTCCGCCGCCGCCTTTATCATCACTAGGTCCATTGGCACGGCATCCAACGAATTTGCTGCCCGCGATGATAACCATACCTTCAATGTTATTGTGGTAGATACCACCGCCCTGAAGGCCGGCCTGGCAGTTATTGAACTCACAGTTGCTGACTGTCAGTTCTTTAGCATCTGTATTAACGGCACCACCGTTTCCGCTTGTAGTAACCTTGTCGTTGCCATCGAAGACTATATTATCTAATTCGACTGTTTCGATTCCCTTTGTGGTGATCATCGGTGCAGATGTCTGATTCTTTACGAGCGTGCTCTTGTTGTCTGCACCTTTACCTTTGATTGTTAAACTATTGATACCAGTAAAAGTAAAACCACTGCTGAGTGTATAACGTTCATGCGTGTCGTAGAGCAGCTCTATGGTCACTGTTCCACTCAGTGTATTGGCCTGGTCAAACGCGCCAATTTTGGTAACACCGTCATCCTGTGTATTGTTGTTTACAAGATATGCATGTTCTGTCCAGGTATTGCCTCCGTCATTCGATACCTTCGCGACCGGAGTATCGTCTGTAATCTTAATCTCGATAATCTTGTCTTCCAATGTGACGGTCAGCTTTTCTTCTGTGCTGAAAGGCTTGAGAGAGATCAGTTTCCAGTCTTCACCGGTTCTCTCGATCTTTATAAGGCTATAGTCTGTGAATTCTACATTCTTTACATCTTTAATGCTCTCCTCAATATGGAGGCTTTCGAACAGATCGGACAGCATTATTTCGCTCTCGCCCGGAATGCTGTATGTATATCCCTCATACTCGAAGTCGACTGTATAAACGATGCCGTATACCGAGAAACTGTCTGTTGTGAAAGCAGCCTCTGTGAGCTCCTTTTTATCGAGGGTCAGATCAGTGTCCTTCTTTTCGATTGGCTTTGCCTTTATCTCTCCATTCTTTCCGGATTCCGTCATGTGGATGACTCTTATTGCGTCACCTTCTTTATTGCCTTCTTTAACGGATTCTCTTGAATCCTTGCTGTATTTGAATGTCACTTTGACATCATCGCCCGGTTCGATCTCTTTACCGCCGCTGACCAGTGTGATGTCGTAGAATCTGGCAAATCCCAGCTTTGCTATCGTGTCGCCACCCTTTTCGCTGCGGAGCTGCTCGAGAGATCTGTCATAGTACGTTTCATACTCTTTCTGCTCTTTCGCATCGTCGGTGTCAGAAGAAATCTCACGAACGTCAAGAACTGTGCCCTCAGGTATACCGGCCTTTTTGCCGTACTCAAGAGTCACAGTATATTCGTCGCATTCGAATGTAAGCTTCCCTGAAGTGAAAGCTTCTTCAACTTTATTATCTGCAGTCTCTTTAGATTTCTCGTCCGGCATATCAGGTTCAACCGGATCAGATGATTTTTGAGTCTCTTCTACTGAAGCCGGAGTCTCCTCTTCGGCAGGAGCTGTCTCTTCTTTTTCTACTACTTCTTCTTTCTCCTTTACTTCTTCTGCTTCTGCTGTATCTTCAGGATCCTCTTCAGAGACTGATTCAGGCACAGCAACAGACGCGCTCTCTACCGTCTCCTCTTCGGCAAATGCCTGAACAAAGGAGCCTGACAGCAGCATAGAAACTGTTATTAATAGTACCAATAGTCTCTTCTTGATATTCATTACATACTTTTCCTTATATAACATAGTGATTCTACACCTGAGTATTAAAGCTAAACAACGCATTGTGTCACAGTGACACAAAAACTGTTCACATTTCTTGTATGAATCAAAAAAAGGCGCTACAATTATTTTGGATAATTATTTTTGCATTTTTCCGTCAGAAAGGATTCCTTATGACATTTGCAGAAACACTTCACAAAATAAGAACAGATAAAGGGCTGTCACAGCAGAAGCTTGCCGACCTTCTCTTTGTTGACCGTTCCACAGTAGCAAGCTGGGAGACAGGCAGACGTGTTCCAGACGCCGTTACGATGCGCAAGATAGCGAACGCTTTGAATGTAGATGTGAACTTATTGCTCAGTTCAGATGAAGACAGCGGCGAAAGACCTGTCGTCATGATGGTCGACAACGAGATAATTATTCTCAGAGGCGGAAAGCCTATTCTTGAACAGGCATTGCCGAATGCCGACATAGTTGGCTTCACAAAGCCTTCTGAAGCTATAGAGTTTGCCAAAACACATAAAGTGCCTCTGGCTTTTCTCGACATAGAAATGGGACGCATGAGCGGACTTGATCTTTGTCGCGAGTTGCTTGCAATCAATCCTCGTATGAACGTGATTTTCCTGACAGCTTATACAACTTATTCACTTGACGCATGGGAGACAGGAGCATCCGGCTTCCTTATGAAGCCTCTGACTATTGAGGATGTTAAGAAGCAGCTGTCGAAGCTCCGTTACCCGGTACCGGAATTGATGCTCAAATGAGTAACTGGATCACTGTAGTTAATTTTGCATTACCGGTCGCCGGCCTGATGATAGTGTTATTCGGAACGGTGATGACAGCAGCGAGTACCTTCTCTGACAAGGCTACACGCAGATTTTTGTTGCTTTTCTTCACTGTTCTGGCGCTCTACCTCGGCTGCAACCTGTTTTCACAGATTGCCGAACTGTTTCTCGGAAACTATCTGATTACACATACGGCGAAATTCTTTGAGTACATCTTCTCATCCTTGCTTCTTCCTCTTCTCGCCCTCTACATTACGATCAAATGCGGGCAGACATCCAGAAGCGCGTCTATGTACATAGTTGATTTCATCTGGTTATTGTTTTTTGGACAGCTCGGATATGCTCAGATGTCCAGATCGATTTATTACATAACTGAAGATAATGTTTACCACCGTGGACCTTACTATCTGACGCTGCTTATTCCTCCGGCGCTTATGATGCTTGTGATATTCATATCCGTTTTAAGGCGCCGCAAGCAGCTTACCGGTAAACAGTTCTTCGGATTCATATCATATGCTGTTTTCCCTGCCATAGCCTTATATCTGCAGACTTTAGATTACGGCATAAACTTTATTGTACTTGGTACAGTAATCGCAACAGGTATCCTGATGATGATACTTCTGACAGATCAGGCAGAGCAGGCAGCGAAGCAGCAGCAGAAGATCGCCGATCAGCAGGCCGGTCTTATGGTGCTCCAGATGCGTCCGCACTTCATATACAACACCATGATGAGCATTTACTATCTTTGCATAGAAGATCCGACGCGTGCACAAAAGGTGATTCTGGACTTTTCGGCATATCTGAGAAAGAACTTCACAGCGCTGTCAAGTGAAGATCCGATCCCGTTTGAGGAAGAACTTGAGCATGCAAGAGCTTATCTTGCTGTAGAACAGGTAAGATTTGAAGACAAACTGTATGTGGAGTATGACACTCCATATACCGACTTCACACTGCCTCCTCTGACACTTCAGCCTCTGGTTGAGAATTCAGTAAAGCATGGAGTGGATCCTGAGCTTGATCCTCTTCATATCTCCATAAGAACTGAAAAGACCGCTACCGGCTACGATGTGATCGTTGCCGATACCGGTCCCGGATTCGATTCTTCTGAAAGCACTTCGGGCAACCGCGTCGCTCTTTCCAACCTGCGTGAACGTCTGGGCAGATATGGCGGCAGCCTTTCGATTTCAGACCGCGAAGGCGGCGGCTCAGTTGTTACCCTGCATATCCGCGCTTAAATTACGCGCGGCTTTTTTATAGTTCTTTATAATATATACGTCTATTACCCAGACTGCCGCATACATGGCAATCATTCCAAGTGTCCACCTGTCTACTATCACCATCGGCTTTGTAGGATCCTGCGTCCATATGAACAGGAACAGAGCGAATGCCGAGAGCAGTATCTGTCCCATGAAGCCCACTATCTTTACATCTCCAAAGTCCTCTGCTTTCAGTTTGCCATGAGCCTTTTTCTTTTTCTGCAGGCCTGCGGTTACTACGCGGTATTTTTTTCTGAGAACTTTGCCCGGGAACGTAGCCGCGAGAGACATGATCAAGCATATCGCGTTGAGGAGTGACCAGTGAGCAGCCTCTCCGTGTCCCCATGCTGCACGCGGAACCGCGTTATCTTCGATTGTAAGTTCTGCCGGAAGCGGTTCTGTTCTGAACTTCATCGTTCCTACCAATAGCTGGCGTCCGTTTGTAGTCGCATCAGCGCATGTACTGAAAGCTATGAGCTGCATGCCGTTGTGGACTGCATCCTCAGGCATCTTGTTGAATGTGAACTTTCCATACTCCGCAATATTTTTGTCCCGCGCGTTAATATATTTCTGTATATTCCTTGTGATACCGTCTATGTCTGTTGACGGATCCCACTGGACTGCGAGTGACTTCAGGTAATAGAGATAGTTAGGGAAGTCCGATGCCGGTCTGTCACCTGCTGCATACACCGTGCTGTCATATGCATCGGCAGAAAGCCTTCCCATTATCTTGATATCATAAACTCCGCGTGTGGTAACGAGTATGCCATTCTGATGGCTGTAGAAGTAACTGTTGTCTTCATATTTCTCTATGTCGCCGAACATAGCTCCGTTATCCATATGGTGTCCGTAGATAAGGTTGAACGAATCCGTAAAGTCATTGTTGTTAACGGTCGTCAGATAAATGGAGCCCGTCAGGCAGCTTTTGCCGTATATATCCTTGTTGGCGTACTCTACATCGTCCTTACCCTGCACGATCGGATAATCTATATGAGTATTCAGCATCGTGACCCAGGCACAGGTGTCGGAATTGACTTCCTGTATCTCTTCAAAAGTCGGTTCCTCCTCTTCCACTACCGGCCTGAACTGAGCGAGATCGGAGCTCATGAAGGCCATTCTGTTGGTGTAGACCGAATCGTACAGCACAAACCCGCTGTATGCTATCAGATTGACAGCAAGCAGCGTCGACAGCGCTGATATTACTTTTGTTCCGGTCGCACCGAGTAGTGCAAGCAGTGATTTCATTGTTTTCTCTCTTTTCTACAGATTTGTTCTGCGCATTACGGAAATGACGGTTCCTTCTATCTCACTTCGCTTTACAGGTCCGAAAAATCTGCTGTCCTCCGTGCCCTTACGCTGGTCGGCAAGTATGAAGCACTCATCAGATGCGAGAGTCAGCGGATATTTTGTAAAACCTTCAAGCGGATAGGTCTCATAAAAGATGTTGGTTTCCACCATGGAGTATCCGTTGATCTTTACAGCTCCCTCTTTTGTTATTTCTACTGTATCCCCTCCTACAGCCACCACACGGCCGACATATCTGGTACCGTTTTTCTCAAACACCATTATGTCCTGAGCCTTTGGCGCTCTGTCGAGTCTGTAGAACAGAAGAAAGTCACCGGAATCTATTCTCGGATACATATCATCATTCGGCATTGATGTTATGCCTACGATGTGTCCGAAAAGTGCATACAGGATCATTACCAGTACCAGAGCCTGCATGCAAAAGTACTGAAAATCGCTCATGCGCTTTTTTGGTTTCTTTTTTTCCGTTTTTTCGGTTTGTTCCGATTTTTCGGTTTGTTCCGTTGGTTTTTTAGCGGTGTTTTCTGTATCCATATATATACCTTCCCCCGGATTAACTTTTAACTCATCTGCATTTTAACTTCTATTATTTCCATATACAACAGGTTGTGTCGCAGTGACACGCCATGTGTCGGGGTGACACAGTAATAATAAAAGAGCACTGAACCGTATCGATTCAGTGCTTTTTACCTGGTGGCCCATATTGGACTTGAACCAATGACCTACAGGTTGTCACCCTGTCGCTCTCCCAACTGAGCTAATGGACCATGTCGCTGTTCCCTATTGTAGCGGAAAACAGCTCAGATTTCTACCCCTAATTTTAACTATTCTGAAAGAGCCTTTTTTGCCAGCCTGTCTGCCAGCTCGTTGTATTTGTTTCCGGCATGAGCCTTGACCTTCACAAATCTGATGTCGATAGTCTTTCTGGCTTCTGCAACGTAATCCCTGTATCCCTGAGTCAGAGGATTGTTGGCCTTCCACTTTCTGTCGGCCCAGGCTCCTATCCCTTCATAGTCATGATAGATCTCTACAGCCTTCACACCATTCGCCATGCAGTGGTCGATTGCAAGTTTTGAGCCCATTATCTCTCCTGCAACGTTCCGCTGCCTGGCTGCCTCTTCATCATCAAAAGCAGCTTTGAGCTCTGTCGTTTCACTCCTGCCTTCAGCATCAGTCTCGACTATTACTACTCCGCACGAAAATCTTCCGCTGGAGCTGTCGTAGCTGCCGTCAACATAAGCTCTTACTCCTTCAGGGAACTTATCTGCAGCAGTTTCCATACCATCCGCAAGGCCGAGATAAGCCATGGCTTCAGCCGGATCCGCAAAGCTCTTATACTCAGCGCCGGCGAATCCGTCCACCTGCGCCTTGCAGTCATCCCAGCTCATAAACAGTCCTGTCGTCCTGCCTTTTCTTACCGCATATACCTTCTTAGCCATATCCGCAGCCTCCCTGCTGCTTCCTTCTTTATTTACAGGCTTATGACCTGTTTCAGGATTCTCATCAAACTTCTTCAGGAAAGTCTTTCTGTGTATAGGAGTTTTCCCAAAAGCTCTCAGACCTTCATAATGCTTAGCTGTTCCGTAACCCTTGTTGCCGGCAAAGTCATAGCCCGGGTAGACGCTGTCCATCTCTGTCATAAAAGAGTCCCTCGCAACCTTGGCAACGATTGAAGCCGCAGCTATGCAAAGGCACTTCTCATCGCCTTTTATGATTGACTCACTCGGCATGCCGGCATCAAGCTTCACAGCATCTATCAGAAGCATGTCCTGCGCGTGAGTCTCCCCCGCTGCTGCCAGCAGGCCCTTCTCCGAGAGCATATCCCTGACAGCCGCAATAGCCCTTTTCATGGCAGTTTTTGTTGCCTCAAGTATATTGAGCTCATCTATTTCATTGTTGTCCGCAATTCCAAGACCCCAGGCAACAGCCCTTTCCTTTATGACATCGGAAAGTTCCTCACGCTTCTTTGCCGAGAGCTTCTTAGAGTCGTTGATACCCGGAACGTCGAAGTCTTCCGGAAGTATGACACAGGCAGCATATACCGGCCCGGCGAGAGGTCCTCTTCCGACCTCATCTATCCCGGCGATATACCTGTACCCTTCAGCCCTGAGTTCATCCTCATGAGCCTTCATTTCGGCAAGCTTTGCTATGTCTCTTTCCAGTCTTTCCTGTTTTGTCATTTCGATATTATGTAAAGCTTTCTTTACATTTTCTTGCTCTATTTTTTTATAAAGCGCACTTTACATTTTCAGATATGTAAAGTTTTCTTTACCGTAAAGTTTACTTTACCTTTTCCAATGTGATCCGGCCGATTTTTCCGCCTCTGAACTCATCGAGCACGGTACGTCCGGTCCTCTCGTAGTCTATCCTTTTGCCCGACATTATGAATCCGCGCTTGATAGCAATATTGTCCATGTTTTCTATGGTCTCTTCCGAGATCTCATCGAGTTTATATCTTTCCATGAGGAGTTCCGGATATTTTTCTCCGAGTACTCTTATAAGCTCGAAACCGAGGTCCTGTACACCCAGGATATCATCCTTGATGCTTCCGCAGAACGCGAGATTCAGTCCTACATTCGGATCCTCAAACTTAGGCCATAATATGCCCGGCGTATCTAAAAGCTGCATGCCGTTTGAAAGTGTCAGCCACTGCTTGCCCTTGGTAACTCCCGGCTTGTCTCCTGTCTGAGCAGATCTCTTTCCGGTGAGGCGGTTTATAAGAGAGGATTTTCCTACGTTCGGCACTCCGACTATCATGATGCGAAGCGGCCTCTTTACGGATCTTTCCTCATTCCTTCTCTGCTGTTCAGCCTCGAGTGCCTTAAGAAGCTTCTTTATATTCTCCCCGGACTGCAGGTTGAGCGCCATTACACGGCGGACTCCCTTGCCGCCCGATAAGCTTTCAGCCCAGGCCTCAGTTTCAGCAGCGTCCGCAAGGTCAGCCTTCCCCAGCAC
>JBGUVT010000107.1:0-2039 GCA_045220485.1 Anaerovoracaceae bacterium
AAACACAAGCAGCTTTATTCCCCGTGAGATCTTGATTTTTCCTATGAGCCTGTATCGGCAATGAATATCCCAGCCCATGTAATCAAACAACATAGCGCTGAATATCTGTGCAGTTATGTATTTCGGCTGCCTCTTGCCGTTCTTACTGTTTATAGTCCTCCAAAGAAATGCGTCCCGTTCGTCTCCCCGGCACGGGAGCAGTGCGAGCTGTTTCTTTGTTTTGTTGATAAGGAACTGCACATAGTCGGTCTCAGGGAACTTTTTAATGCAGACCATATTGACATATAGCTGACAGTTATTAAATGATATCGTCGGCTCATTGCTGTCAGATGCGTATTCAGCTCTTACAACATCTATTTCATCATCAAAAAAGCTGTCATCTACCTCGATGTCTTCGCTGTCTGGAATCTCAGCATTTGCCGATATCATAGAAGGCTGGACAGCGTTTCTGTATTCAGGTTCATTCATGGTTATCATCTGCTTTCTCAATATTTTCGATCATACTGCCAATCTCCGCTTCAAGAACGGACGACGAAGTAACATCAAGCTCCTCTGTTATATATGGTATGCCCTCTGAGGAGGTATTCCACGTCTTATTATTTGTAAAGTTCAGCAATTCCTTGATCTGTGCCTGACGGTAGTATTCATCTCCGAAACTTGCTGTCCAGTGCAAAGGAAATGCACGAATAGTCTTGGAACTGACGGGAGATACAGTATCATCGCCTTCGGGTGGTTTATCCCGATAGAATACTTCCGTATCGGTCATTTTGAAAAGAATAACTGCTTCTGTTCCGGCTTCATTTGATAACCGCTCACCTCTGACGCTGTATTTGCAGTTTGTATCCCAATCGAGCAATTCAAATAATCTCGGCAAAAACGCTTTACCGCCAATGGATTTTGGCTGATGATCGGTCTCTTTCAGGACACACCACTTGATCGCATTCTTGCTGTTCTTTGCCGCAGGACGCACTGCAAGCAGTTTTAATTCGGGGTGTATCAGCATTTCAACATATATCACTTTAGGGAGCTTTTTCAGGCATCCGGCTGAGAACTTGATATTAGAAGTTGTGAATGATATACTGGTCTTTTCCCGTGTATTGAACAATTCAGCTCTTGCGACCTGAAAACCTCTGAGGTCAAAATCTCCTGCATTGACATTGATTTGATGATCGTCTGAGAACACATGACCGTCCTCATAAACGCTTGCACTGGCGTTCCTGTAATCGTCTGCTGTAAAAGCCGCCCATTTCGGATTGATAATAACAAATCCCTTTAACGCTCCCTCATGTAAAACACTGAGCTGTGGCAGTATCCTGCTGCAACCGTACTTGGCATTGCTTATCAGGCGCTGTACGGCTATAAAATCATCTCTTGATATGATAGCTTCATGATGATCTCTCATCAGATACTGATTGCGGTCTTGCTTATTTTTCTTGGCTTTATGGTCCAGATAGCTCGGTGTCCAGGTCTTTCTTGCAAGAACATCACCGCAGTGACGTTCGTTTTCAAGCTGTTGAAGGACTGCCCCAGGAGACCATTTTGTATTTCCTTTTTTCGTCTTTCGCCCTAATCGTGTAAGCGTTTCAGCGATCTGAACACAAGTATACCCGTATAGGTACATGAAAAATATCAGCCTGACCGTCTTTGCTTCTTCCTGATTGATGACAAGGTCACCATTTTCGTCCTGATCGTAACCAAGAAGCGGCGGTGTCAGGAAGATTCCCCGTCGGAAACGCATCTCAAAAGAGGAATTCATGATCTCGCTTTTGTTATGGCTTTCTTCCTGAGCAAGCGTAGAGATAAATGACAGGCTCATTTCGCTGTTGGGATTGAGTGTATAGATGTTCTCTGTCTCAAAGAAAACACCTATCGGCGGCTGTAATTTGGCAAGCTCCCTGACATAGCCGATGCAGTCAAGGACATTTCTTGCGAAACGGGATACACTTTTTGTGATGATAAGGTCGATTTTTCCTGTCTTGCAGTCCTGTATCATTCTTACAAATGAGTCTCTATGCTGTAACGATGTACCGCTGATACCC
>JBGUVT010000108.1:0-2704 GCA_045220485.1 Anaerovoracaceae bacterium
CAACTAAAAAACAACCAGTAACATTGCTGTTACTGGTTGCCATAGCCTTTTAATTTTTCACTGTCCTCTTGACGGGTAGCAGTTCAATGATACCGCGGGTTCTTTTATTTTGAAGCATATTTATTTTATTTTCCTGTTGTGTAGTTATCGAAGTATCCCTGGATGTACACGACAGGTGTGCCCTTGTCACCCGAGCCGGATGTGAGATCGCAGAGCGATCCGATCAGATCGGTCAGCCTTCTTGGTGTGGTACCTTCAGATACCATGTTGCCTACAAGACTCTCCTGCGGCTTGTCAGCAATAGCCTTGCTGATAGCCTCTCTGAGAGCTTCGCCTGTCAGGTTAGCGAAGTCGTTGTCAGCCAGATACTTGAGTTTAAGCTCATTCGGTGTGCCTTCAAGGCCAGGTGTATAGAACGGTGATACTACAGGGTCAGCAAGCTCCCAGATCTTTCCGACAGGATCCTTGAATGCTCCGTCGCCGTAGATCATAACCTCTACGCACTTGCCGGTCTTCTCGAGTATCTTCGCCTGAATAGTATCTACGATATGCTGAGCGTCTCTCGGGAAAAGTTTAACTGTATTCTCGGTAGCCTTATTGGAACCGAGCAGACCGTAATCCTCGTTGTATCCGCTGCCGTTGACCGATGCATTCAGGATATCATCCATACCATATACATTAGCACCTTTCTCTTTAAGGATCCTCTTTGTACGTGCGCGTGTGTGGATGTCGCAGTTGATTACATTATTTGTGTAGTTGAGGATTTCCTCAGCATGGTTGGCGAATATGATCTCAGCCTCTGCGCCTGCATCTCTGATAAGGTCACCATAATATGCTACATAATCAACACCCGTGAACTGATGCTTGTTCTCTCCGAAAAGCTCTCTGTATTTATCTACGGTAAGTACATCTCTGTAAGGATTAACTCCGGACTCATCTATCTGGTCCATAGTGAGAAGTGCATTACCCACCTCGTCCGAAGGATAGCTTAGCATGAGCACTACTTTCTCTGCTCCCATTGCAATTCCTCTCAAACAAATCGCGAATCTGTTCCTTGAAAGAATAGGCCATATAACTCCTACTGTCTTTCCGCCGAGTTTTGCCCTGACATCTGCAGCGATATCTTCAACACCTGCATAATTGCCCTGGCATCTTGCCACAACAGACTCAGTGATGCAGACTATGTCCCTGTCTCTGACTTCAAATCCGTCATCTGATGCAGCTGCCTCAAGCACGCTGTCAACTACCATCTGTGCAAGATCGTCTCCTTCACGGAAAATCGGACATCTTATGCCGCGTGATACAGTTCCTACTCTTCTTTCTGTGCTCATGTTTCCTCCCCTTTTTACCCCTGAGGTATTCTTCAAATATACGACCTTATTATTTTATCACCAGCAGGAATCCACTTCAATGATACAGCCGTCCTTTTTGGACGGCTGTATCATACTTAAATCATATCTCTATTATTTTCATTGTGTTGGTTTCAGAGCGCTGGTAGCTGTGTCTTCCTCTTACTACACCGGCAATGAACACCATAATGTCTCCTCTTGCAGACAGGCCTTTCTCTCTCATTATATCCAGGCAGTCCTCCATCAGCTCGTCTGTGGAGTGAGCCCGGTCAGACAGCATAGGCCTTACTCCCCAGAGCAGGTTCATCTGCCTTACAACCATTGGTTCCGGAGAGAACGCGTAGATATCGGAATCCGGTCTGCACTTTGACACCTGTACTACAGTCGATCCTGATGAAGTAGGCGCCAGAATAGCTCTTGCCTTCAGCTCCTTCGCAGCGGTCACGGCAGCCATGCACGTAGTGCTCGAAATAGAGATGTGATCTGATTCCTGAAGCACATGGTGATTAACTGCGAACTGCTCCGTATACTCAGTTATTGAGGCCATCATCTTAAGAGCCTCGACCGGGTACTCTCCGCTTGCTGTCTCACCTGAAAGCATTACGGCATCGGAACCGTCATATACAGCATTGGCAACGTCTGTTACCTCCGCTCTTGTAGGACGCGGATTGCGCATCATTGAATCGAGCATCTGAGTAGCTGTTATGACTATCTTTCCCTTTTCATTGCATCTGGCGATCATCTCACGCTGAAGCTGAGGGATCATCCTGGCTTCTACTTCTACTCCGAGGTCTCCTCTTGCAACCATGACACCGTCTGCAGCATCTATGATTTCTTCCAGATTGTCGATTCCTTCTCCGGATTCTATCTTGGCTATGATCTTTATGCGCGAGCCGTATTCTTCTGCAAGTTTACGGATCTTATTT
Source organism: Anaerovoracaceae bacterium (assembly GCA_045220485.1). Lineage (GTDB taxonomy): Bacteria > Bacillota > Clostridia > Peptostreptococcales > Anaerovoracaceae > Crickella. Next base: position 2,276 of record JBGUVT010000108.1, read on the forward strand.
ATTGTGCCTGCGTTTCTGACGAAAGAGGCTGCGATAAAGTCATATTCATTTTCAAGTCCGAACTTGATGTCTTCGTAATCTTTTTCTGTAAGGTCAGGAAGGCCCACTTTGATTCCCGGAAGGTTGACGCCTTTTCTCTCTGAAAGAACGCCGCCGTTCACTATGCCGCATCTGACTTCACCGCCTTCAACCGACTCTACTTTGAGCTCGATCGCTCCGTCATCTATAAGCACTGTGTCTCCGGCAGAAAGGTCTGCTGCCATATCTTTATATGTGACATAGACATGCTCAGCATTGCCTTCCTTTGCCGGGTCTTCGGCATATGACAGAGTCACTTTTTCTCCCTTTACCAGCTTTACGCTTTTGTGATCCTCAAGCATCCCCGTACGGATCTCCGGCCCTTTGGTGTCTAGAAGCATAGCTATAGGT
>JBGUVT010000109.1:0-2307 GCA_045220485.1 Anaerovoracaceae bacterium
GGATTCAGAACTGCTTGGATACATTGCAGCTATATATAAAGAGGCAGGAAAACAGGAGTTTTATCTTAAACAGAGACCGGAAGAGCTTGAGAAACTGGTTGAGATCGCAAAGATTCAAAGCACTGAAGCATCGAATGCGATTGAAGGTATAGTTACAACGAACACTCGTATAAAGCAACTCGTTGAAGAAAAGACGACTCCGAGGAACCGTGATGAACAGGAGATTGCCGGCTACAGGGATGTCCTTGGGATCATTCACGAAAGTTTTGATGCGATCCCCATTACTCAGAACTATATTCTCCAACTGCACAAGATACTCTACAGTCATATGAATAATCCGGCTGCAGGGAAGACGAAAGCAGTTCAGAATTATATCAGTGCAACTTATCCGGATGGTCACGTGGAAACTCTATTTACTCCTTTGGCTCCTTATGAGACACCCGAAGCTTTGGACCGGATATGCGAGGAATACAATCGGGTCATCGGAAATGCGGAGCTTGAACCGTTAATTGCGATACCTGTGTTTATTCATGACTTTCTGTGCATCCATCCATTCAACGACGGAAATGGCCGTATGAGCAGGCTTCTTACTACTCTTTTGCTGTATCGAAGTGGTTTTTATGTCGGCAAATACATATCGCTGGAAGCGAAAATTGCACAGCACAAAGACCTGTATTATGATGCTCTTTATGCTTCCCAGCAGGGATGGCATGAAGGAAAAGATGATCCGGTTCCGTTCATCAAGTATTTGCTTGGAACTATCATTGCTGCATATAGAGATTTTGAAGATCGCTTTGCACTTGTTGAGACGAAGAGATCGGCACTTGAGACAGTGCGGCTTGCCAGCATGAACAAGATCGGAAAGTTTAATAAGCAGGATATTCGCGAGCTCTGCCCCTCACTTAGTATCAGTTCTGTCGAAGGTGCACTTCGAAAACTGGTCGAATCCGGTGAACTGAAGCGTGAGGGAAACGGGAAGAGTACATGCTACTATAGAACCAAGTAACTCAAGTTTAACTTGAATTCTTTCTTGAAACTTAAATCCGTGCTCGATAAAATAAAGGTGTGAGATCATCTATTCTAAAGGTGGATGGAGGTGATCCGCATGACCAAAAAGAAGATCGTTTATTACTTGATCAGAAAGAGAATACTTGGCAAAAAAGAGGGCGATAACTACTTTCTTTTCCAAGATGCAGAATGGGTAAATGATGAGAAGAATGTAATCAGAGATCGTCTCATGGGTTATGATCCTTTCGAACCGGAAGACTCGCCTTATGCGATCGGGAGCACTTGCGTGACGGATGGGATCGAAGAGATTTCTTCTGCTCAGGCAAAGAGAATCATAAGTGATCAGACCATGGAAACCTGAACGAAGGCTTTTTAGATTAGAGGTGAATATGAGTATCGGAACCAGCATTAAACAGCTTCGTGAGGAGCGTAAGTATACACAGGAGCAGGTCGCGGATAAACTGGGTGTTACTTTCCAGGCGGTGTCTTCCTGGGAGCGTGATGAATATAAGCCCGACACGGACAAGCTCATCCGGCTTGCGGAACTCTTCGATGTTTCTGTCTCTTCTCTCGTCGAGGAGAAGCGCGGGGTCTTTAAGACCAGGCAGACTATCTATAACTGGGAACACATGAAGACGTACGTGAAAACGACGGCGAAGAATCTCAAACTGAAAAATACACTGAAGGCAGTTGATTTTGCCGTGGAGGCACATAAGGGACAGACGCGCAAAAAATCAGATGTTCCGTATATCTATCACCCGCTGAACCTGGCCTGCCATGGTCTGTCCATGGGGATCAAAGACGATGATGTGATCGCTGCATGCCTTCTCCATGATGTCGTTGAGGATTGCGGCAAGAAACTTGAAGATCTTCCTGTTGATGATTCGGTAAAAGAACTTGTCGGGCTTCTTTCGCATGAAAAGACCACCAGTGAGGATCGTGATTCCGTCATGAAAGCCTACTATAAAGCGATAGCAGACAATCCGAAGGCTGCATTGATCAAATGCATGGACAGATGCAATAACATCACGACCATGGCGTGGGGGTTAAGCCGCGAAAGGATTTTCCGGATGATTAAGGAAACGGAAAAGTATTTTCCCGCCCTGCTGGATGTCTTAAAGACGCAGCCGGAATATAACGATGCCGCATGGCTCCTTCGATATCAGATCGAAAGTATGCTGGAGATCTATAAGAGGTTAATGTAAATGCTATAATTGTGAGGAAGAAATGGCGTGCCCATTGAATGGGTTTTGTGGGATTTAGTGATCGGGGTTGCTGATTAAGGAGGAAAAAATGACG
>JBGUVT010000110.1:0-10352 GCA_045220485.1 Anaerovoracaceae bacterium
TCTGAATGCAAATGGCCGCCTTAACCGCATAGAGGTGGGCGGCTATTTTTGTGAAAGAAGAGGTGCTGCAATGGTTGAGATGGACAAGAGCAAAGACAAAAGCAAAAAAATAAGAGTGTGCGGTATAGAGCCTGAGTCGATAGTCGACGGACCGGGGTTCAGGTACGTGCTTTTCGTACAGGGCTGCCCGCATCACTGCCATGGATGTCACAATCCTGAGTCGTGGGCTTTCGATGCCGGATACGACATGACAGTCAATGAGGTCTTTGAGGACATATGCGGCAGACCATGGCTGCGCGGGGTGACTTTCTCCGGTGGAGAGCCTTTCGAGCAGGTACCGGCGCTTCTGGACCTTGCGAAGAACATAAAGGGAGCCGGGCTGACACTGATGAGTTACAGCGGCTATACGCTTGAAGAGCTCGAATCAAGGCATGATAAAGCGACCGATGAGCTGCTGGGAATGCTCGACATACTGGTCGACGGAAGGTATGATGAGAAGCTGCGCAATCTGACTCTTATATATTGCGGCTCAGAGAACCAGCGCGTAATAGACATGAATAAGACGCGGAGAGCGAGGGCCAGCGGTGATGAGGGCATTGTTATTCCTTACAAGTCGGGCTTTGATTTCGAGATAAAAATCTGATCACGGAGGCACCGGAGAATGAAACTCGAACTTGTGGCAACAGCGACCTTCGGCCTCGAGGCAGTAGTACGCCGTGAGATCGAAGCGCTCGGTTATAAAATAATAAAGACAGAAGACGGACGGGTCACATATATGGGCGACGAGCGAGCCATTGTGAGATCCAACCTGTGGCTCAGGACGGCTGACAGGGTGTATGTGCGCATGGGCGAATTCAAAGCTGTTGAATTCGAGGACCTGTTCCAGCAGACAAAGGCGCTGGACTGGGAGAGTATGATCCCTCTTGAGGGAGCATTCCCTGTGGTAGGCGGATCGGTCAAATCGGTCCTCCACAGTGTGCCTGCATGCCAGAAGATAATAAAAAAGGCAGTCTCGGTGAGGCTGTCCGAGTTTTATTGCAGGGAGATTATGCCTGAGACCGGGGCCGAATACCGGATAAGGTTTATTGCTCACAAGGATCAGTTTCTGATTCTGCTGGATACCAGCGGCGCCGGTCTGCACAAGAGGGGATACAGGGTGCGCGATGTAGCGGCTCCGATGAAGGAGACTCTGGCCGCAGCACTAGTACAGCTCAGCTTTTACAGGAAGGACCGCGTGCTGGTGGATCCGTGCTGCGGTTCAGGCACCATACCTATAGAAGCCGCCCTCATCGCGCGCAATATAGCGCCGGGCCTTGGGCGGTCATTCGCATCGGAAGGATGGGATATTACGCCTGCATCTCTCTGGAAGGAAGAGCGCCGGCTGGCGTATGAGGCCGCCGATACGGGCGCGGACGGACCGCTGCGCATAACCGCGATGGACATCGATCCGAAAGCCGTCCGCGCGGCAAAGGAAAACGCTGATGAGGCAGGCGAATCCGACGACATAGACATCGTCAGGATGGATATGACCGCATGGGAGCCCGGCGCGGGCATCCCGAAAGGCGCGTCAAAAGACGATCACGTAGTAGTCATATCCAATCTGCCATACGGAAAGCGCATAGGGGATGAAGCCGGACTCAAAGCTATTTACGCGCATATACGGAGCATCATGGAGGACTGTCCTAACTGGTCATTCTTTCTGATTACATCCGACAAGACTTTGGAAAAAGAGCTCGGACGTAGGGCAGACAGACGAAGAAAGTTGTATAATGGCACTATCGAAACGCAGTTTTATCAATTCCATGGAGCCAGACCGGCAAAACGCGAGGTGAATCATGACTAAAAAAGACTTCTACTATCCTTCGACTGACGGCAAGACTCAGATCCACGCGATCAGATGGGAACCGGAAGGTGAGCCAAAGGCGATACTGCAGATAATCCACGGCATGGTCGAGTTTATCGACAGATATGACGGATTTGCAACATACCTGACTGAGCACGGCTATCTGGTCGTGGGCGAAGACCATATCGGACATGGTGCTTCAGTACAATCCGATGAATATCATGGATACTTCGGCAAGGAAGGAAACGCATGGGTCATCGCAGATATCCATCGTTTAAGAGAGATGATGCAGAAGGAATTCCCGGGCGTGCCTTATCTTATGATGGGCCACAGCATGGGTTCGTTCCTTATCAGACAGTACATTACCGAGAACGGCGCAGACTATGCGAAGGGGCTTTCAGGCGTCATCATCATGGGAACAGGCTGGCAGCCGGGAGCTGTACTTGCGGCAGGCAAGATGATCGCGAAGATGCTTGGCACCAAAAAGGTCGGCAAGCGGGCGAAGCTTATAGACGGCATGTCGTTCGGTTCATACCTCAAAAAAATTGAAAATCCGCGCACTATTTCCGACTGGCTGACCAAGGACGAGAAAATAGTCGACTGGTACAGAAATCAGCCGTGGTGCACATTCCACTTTACTCCTAATGCGTACTATCATATGTTCAGCGGCATGCAGAAAGCCCACGACATCAAGCGCATGAGCAGGCTCCCGGAGGGACTGCCTATCCTTATTACATCAGGTGCGGAAGACCCTGTAGGAGCATGGGGCGAGGGTGTGCGCAAAACATTCATGGTCTACAGCGACAATACAAAATGTGACGTGTCCATCAAGATCTACGATGATGACAGGCACGAGATCCTCAATGAGACCGATAAGGAGCAGGTCTACGCAGACATGCTTGAATTCCTGGACGGCTGCCTTAAATAAGGGAGGCTGTGCATATACCGGATGGAATACAGCGTAGCTCTCATTTCGCGAATAATCATCGCTGCCGTTCTGGCCATATTATTTGGCAACGGCAGTGTTGTCGCGTTTAACCGCATAAAACCGCGGTGGTTCGAGGACTACGATGAGAATCAGTCAGGAACGGAACCGGGAGAGCCCCGCAAGGTGCTCCCGCCTAAGCTTCTTGAAGCCGACAATGCCGGCCGTCAGAGGATCCCGAGCAGCCCATGGAAATACGCTTTCACCGGATATTTTGCGATTACAGGCCTTTATCTGGCAATAAGGGGCGGGAGCCTCACTTACGAGATTTCCGTGCTCTGTGTGCTGTTTATAGTCCTTGAAATGGCAATAGCCGACCAGATGTACAGGGTGGTGCCGGACGAGTTCAGCATAATGCTTGCGATCTCCGCAGCGGCTTTTGTGGAATACCACGAGAACTGGTGGGAACCGGCTGCCGGCGCAGCTATTGGACTGGGGATTTCCCTTGCGGTACTGCTTTTGGGTATGCTTCTTTTCAGAACGGGGAGCATAGGAGGAGCGGATATAAAATTCTTCACCTGCATGGGTCTGGTGACAGGCAGGACCGGCATAGCCATTATTTACATATTGACAACATTGCTGTTTGCACTGCATTCGGCCGTGATCATCGCAGCCGGAAAGGGCAGCATAAAGGACAGAAATCCCATGCTTCCTTCAGCGTGCGCAGCGGTGACGATATATTTCCTGTTTCTTTTCAATACAGGAGACATGCTTTTACTCAGCCTTTTCTGAAAACGCAGGAGTCTTATTTACGCGATGGGTGTGAACGTACTTATCAGAATCGAATATGACGGCACGGATTTCAGCGGCTGGCAGATACAGCCCAATGTACGCACCGTGCAGGGCGAGATAGAGCATGTGCTGAAATATATCGCCGGAGAAGACGTGCACATACACGGAACGAGCCGGACTGACGCGGGAGTACACGCGCTCGGTCAGTGCGCCACCTTCGAATGGAATTCCAACATGCCTGTTGAGAAGCTCCCTGAGGTGATGAACCGCAGATTCGGAGCCGGAGGTGAGGGCAGGAGCGGAGCGCCGGGAGATATCCGTATTGTCTCTGCAGAAGTGATGCCCGATGATTTTCATGCCAGATACTCCTGCAAGGGCAAAACATACAGATATGTGATCGACAAGACAGGAGACATCTTTGTAAGGAACCGCGCCTTCCAGTATCCCGGAGCATCAGACCTTGATACTGATGCCATGCGCGAGGCCGCGGCACATATCATAGGCACTCATGATTTCAAATGTTTTGAAACATCAGGCGGGACTCCGCGAGAATCTACGGTAAGAACAGTCAGCAGGCTCGACATAACAGAAGATGAAAAGACCATCGTGATCGAGATCACAGGTGACGGCTTCCTGTATAATATGGTCAGGATAATCACCGGAACGCTGGTTGAGGCAGGCGCAGGCAAAAGGACCCCGGACAGTGTCCGCGAAGCCATAGAGAGCCGGAGCCGCTCAGATGCCGGGTTTACGGCGCCGCCGCAGGGGCTCTATCTGAAAGAAATATATTTCGATTAAACCTACAGGAGATAAATTGTATAAAGTCAGAATAGACAAATTTGAAGGACCGTTCGATCTGCTCATATACCTTCTCGAAAATGCGAGGATGGACATATATGATATAAAGGTCGCCGAGATAACGGAGCAGTATATCGGATATCTCAAGGAGATGGAAGAGCTCAATGTAGAGGTCGATACCGAGTTTATTGTGCTTGCAGCCGTGCTTATCCGCCTCAAGTCGCGCATGCTTCTGCCTAGAATAAATGAAGCGGGCGAGATCGAGATAGTAGAAGACCCGAGGATCGAGCTCAGGGGAAGACTGCTCGACTACATGCGGATCAAAAGGGCGGCGGAGCTGCTCATGGCTGCTGAGGAGTATAATCTCGCGGTACACGAGAAGCCTGCCGAAGACATGTCAGTTTATCTCGAGAATCCTGATGAAATTCTGCAGGTAAGCGATGAGCAGATGGTAAACGCCTTCATACAGTTCCTGACCCGCAAACGGAAGGTCGAGGAAGTGACCAGACGCTACAGCAGGGTGAGGCGCCGCAAGGAGACCATAGAATCGCGCATCAGTGAGATGACGGAGCTCCTCGAAAGAAAGTTCAGGGAAGGAAACGGCAAGGTACTCTTCAACGAGCTCCTGCCTGAGAAGCCGGACAGATATGACATCACACTAAGCTTTATGTCGCTGCTCTCGATGATAAAGAATCAGGGTTACGACGCGGAGCAGAATGAGAACTTCGGCGAAATAAAAGTGATCAGGAGGGAGACCGCAGATGTACAGCAATAAAAAGATGAAATCCGCTCTCGAGACCATGATGTTCATATGGGGAGAACCGCTCGATGTCAAGGACGCGGCAGAGGTGCTCGAGGCTGATAAAAAGGATATAAGGGAGCTTTTCAGGGAGCTTCAGGCAGAATACGAGCAGGAAGGACGCGGCATAAGGATACGCGAAGTCGATGACGCATTCGGATTTGTCACGCTGGCTGAGAACGACATGTTCCTCAAAAAGCTGTGCACTCCGGTAAGGGTCAGAAGACTGTCGCAGGCTGCGCTCGAAGTGCTTGCCATAATCGCTTACCGCCAGCCGGTAACGAGGTCGGAGATCGACTCCATAAGAGGTATAAAGAGCGAAAGAGTTATAGACGGACTCATCGATAAGGGCCTGGTTGAGGTCGCAGGCAGATCTGAAGGAGTCGGCAGGCCGCTGATTTACGCAACAACAAAGGAATTTCTGAAAAAGTTCGGTTTCTCATCACTTAAGGATCTTCCGGAGGTACCGGAGTATGAAGAGATGAGACGCGAACGTGAAGAGGAAGGGTACGGACAGATAGCGATAGATTTTGAGGAAAAGGAATGAGAATAAACCAGTATATAGCTTCGGCGGGTATAACGAGCCGCCGTAAAGCAGATGAATTGATAGCAGACGGCCGCGTGAAGGTCAATGGTGCAGTACTTACCTCGCCGGGATATCATGTGGAACAGGATGACATTGTAGAGGTTGACGGCGTACGCGTCGCTCCGGCTGACCGCAAGGTATATTACCTGCTCAATAAGCCGGCAGGCTATGTGACATCGACAGCAGACAAGGAGGGAAGGCCTCTCGTTACAGAGCTTGTTCCCGACGAAGTAAGAGTTTTCCCGGTAGGCAGGCTCGATCTCAATACTACGGGTCTCCTTATACTCACAAACGACGGGGAGCTGTCGAATAAACTGATGCATCCTTCGAATGAGTTCAGCAAAAGATATGTAGTGAGAGTCCAGGGAATAGTCACCAGAGCCGAGGCAGCGAGGCTCGAGAAGGGTGTTGATATAGGCGGATTCGTCACTTCACCTGCTGATGTGCATTTGCTGAAGCACGACCGCAATTCTACAGTAGCGGAAATCATCATACATGAGGGCAAAAACCGTCAGGTGCGCCGCATGTTCAAGGCAATCGGGCATCCGGTACTTGAACTCTGCCGCACGGGCCTGGGAAACCTTGAGATAGGGAGGCTGGCAGTCGGGCAGTGCCGCAAGCTCAGCCCGGCAGAAGTAGAGCAGCTTAAACGGGTTTAAGTCATTCAAAAAGGAGCCGTAGCTCCTTTTTTATTGCATATTTTGCGGATGTTATTCTCCGAGGTATGCCTGCTGTACACGAGGGTCGTTGAGCAGGGCCTTGCCCGGGCCGGCCATTGTTATGACGCCGGTCTCCATTACATATGCGTAGTCAGAGATCTCGAGTGCGGCCTTGGCGTTCTGCTCTATAAGCAGGATGTTTACGCCGTCTTCCTTGATCTTCTGGATTACTGCGAAGATGTCCTTGATGACAAGCGGAGCGAGTCCCAGCGAAGGCTCGTCGAGCATCAGCAGTTTTGGCTTTGACATCAGTGCGCGCGCTACAGCGAGCATCTGCTGTTCTCCTCCGGAGAGGGTGGCACCGAGCTGCCAGGTTCTTTCTGCTATTCTAGGGAACAGCTCATATACCCAGTCTCTGTCTCTGGCGATCTCCGCCTTGTCCTTGCGGAGATAAGCGCCTGCAGCTATGTTTTCATCTACAGTGAGATCAGGGAAGATCCTGCGCCCTTCAGGGCAGAGAATAATGCCTTCGCCTACAATGTCCTTTGTCTTGAGCGAAGTGATATCTGTATTATCCCAGTATACGTGACCGTCGCTTTTAGGAACCAGTCCCATTACTGACTTGAGAGTCGTGGTTTTTCCGGCACCGTTTGCACCGATGAGCGAGATTATCCTGCCGTCCGGTACATCGATATCGATGCCTCTGAGAGCGTGGATACCGCCGTAATGTACATTCAGATTTCTGATTGCCAGCATTATTCGTCACCTCCCAGATAAGCTTCAATAACAGCAGGGTTAGCCTGGATCTCAGCCGGTGTGCCGTCTGCGATCTGGCCGCCGTAGTTGAGCACGTAAATATGTTCGCAAATGCCCATGATGACCTGCATGTGGTGCTCGATCATCAGTATGGACAGGTCAAACTCATCACGGATCCTTCCGATAAACTTCATGAGATCATCGGATTCCTGCGGGTTCATGCCGGCAGCCGGCTCGTCGAGCAGCAGGATCGAAGGGTGTGTAGCGAGAGCACGCGCGATCTCAAGATGCCTCTGTTTTCCGTAAGGCAGCGATGTTGAAAGGTCGTTTCTGTTTTCATAGAGGTCGACCTTGCGAAGCAGCTCTTCAGCTTCAGCTCTCATCGCAGCCTCCTCAGTGCGAGCCCTTTTGCTCCTGAAGGTCGCTCCGAATACAGACTCGGTCTGGTTCATATGCATCGCGACCATGACATTTTCCATAACAGTCATACCCTTGAAAAGCCTGATGTTCTGGAAAGTACGCGCAACACCCAGTTTGGTTACTTTATCTGGAAGCATCGTGATAGCTTTTGTATATTTGCCCGCGTTGCGTCCCTTGTAAGCTTCTTTCATCTTACCCTGCGGATGATTTTCTATTACAACTTTACCGTTTATCTCAACGGATCCGTTAGTAGGCTCATATACGCCTGTAATGCAGTTGAATGCAGTAGTCTTGCCGGCACCGTTAGGGCCGATAAGCCCGACGATCTCATTCTTGTGTACGTCCAGATTGAGATTGTCGACAGCGACGACTCCGCCGAACTGCATGGTGATATCGGAGAGCCTGAGTACTACTTCTCTGTTGTCCATCATTTGCCCTCCTTATCAAATACTATAACGGTGTCAGATACTTCAAGCGGCGTGAAAAGAGCTTCGCCCGAAGCCATTCTTGCTTCATTGGATGCTTTTGCTTCTTTTGCCCGGCTCTTTGCTGCAGCTTTAGCTGCTCTTGCATCACGCTTTGCCGCTGCTTTTGCCTTGCGCCTTGCAGGCCATGCTTTTATGCCGGCCGGCAGGTTTTTCAGCCCTGATATGAATTTGTCCCAGCTGAATTCCTTATCACCCATGATGCCGCGGGAGTAGAAGAGTACGATCAGCATGATAAGTACCGCAAATACTACCTTACGGAAGCCCGGTCTCATGAATGAAGCCGAAATGCCAAGCCATCTGCCTGCGTCGAGACCTCTTAACCACCATTCTGATGCGGCTGTAAACAGAAACGCACCTATTATGGAACCTGTGATCGACCCGATTCCGCCGATGACCACAATGAGAAGAATCTCATAAGTCATTACGGTGTTGAAAGGTGTCGCGTTGATAGTTGTCTGGAACATAGCCAGAAGCGCACCGCTTATGCCGGCAAAGAAGGAAGATATTACAAACGAAATCTCCTTATGCTTGAAGAGGTTGATTCCCATGGCTTCTGCTGCTATCTCGTCGTCACGGATGGCACGGAATGCGCGTCCATATGTTGAGTTGATCAGAAGCAGAATTATCGCTATGCATATGCCTGAGATAAGGACAGGGAATATAGCGTTGCCGTATGTGGTGTACTTACGCAGCACGTTCGACCCGTTTGTGACAGGACCGAGGGTATTCCACTGGAAGAACGCTCTGAGGATCTCAGCAAAACCGAGTGTAGCGATTGCCAGATAGTCCGATTTAAGCCTCAGTACCGGGATGCCGATGAGGAACGCTATGACGGCAACCAGAAGTCCGGCGCCGAGCATAGGGATCAGCATGCCCAGATAGTGTCCGAATACTCCGAGGCTGCCTTCGAGAGCCTCTACGATCGACCATTTGATGGCGCCGCCTTCAAAGTACTGATATACGGCATCATGCGATGCTGCAGGAATAGTGAATATAGCGTATGTATATGCGCCTATCAGCATGAAGCCTGCCTGGCCCAGGGAGAAAAGTCCTGTGAATCCGTTCAGAAGGTTCATGGATGCTGCAACCAGCGCGTATATGGATCCTTTTTCGATAACGGTGATCAGCATCTTCCAGGATGATCCCGGAGATATCATGATGTCTCCGAAATATACAAAGACCAGGAAGAGAGCGATAGCCGCTACGGAGAGAGCCGATTTGGTTTTCTTGTTTATTGTAGTTTCCATGGCGCCCTCCTATACCTTATCGATATTCTTTTCTCCGAAGAGTCCCGTAGGCTTGACCATGAGGATTACGATCAGGAGAACGAATGTGAAAGCGTCAGAGAATGTAGTCCAGCCTGCACCCTTGATGAGGTTTTCACAGATACCGATTACAAAGGCTCCGACTACAGCGCCCGGTACAGATCCGATTCCTCCGAATACTGCGGCTACAAAGGCCTTCAGGCCCGGCATAGCTCCGGACATAGGGTTGATGCCTGTGTAGTTGGAGAAGTAGAGGACTGAGCCGATAGCAGCAAGTCCGCAGCCTATAACGAATGTGACTGTGATTACTCTGTTGATGTCTATACCCATGAGAGAGCTGGTCTCGAAGTCACGCGATACCGCACGCATCGCCATTCCGATCTTGGTGTGCTTAATGAGCATGACAAGAAGGAATACGAGGATTATTGTCAGCACAGGGGTGATGACAGTGACCATCTTTGTGGTAGCAGAACCGATCTTTATAGTCTTCTGCAGGAAGCCGATCTCAGGATATGTCTTTGTAAGACCTCCGGTTATGTAGAGCGCGAAGTTCTGCAGCAGGTATGATACACCGATCGCGGAGATCATGATGGACATACGTGGTGCTGAACGCAGTGGCCGGTAGGCGACTTTTTCTATGGTAGTACCAAGGACTATCGCGAAGATTATTACCAGTATGACCGATACCCAGAGCGGCAGTACGGTAATGAGGTAAACCATGATGAGTCCGGACCACATGAATACGTCGCCATGTGCGAAGTTGATGAGCCTCAGGATACCGTATACCATCGTATATCCTATGGCTATCAGCGCATATTGGCCGCCGACCGCAATGCCGGCGAGTATGTAAGGTAACCAGGTTTGTAACATTTTATGTCCCTTTTCTAAAAATTGCGGGAAGCCTCGCGGCTTCCCGCTTTTTTCAACTTAATACATAGAAGGGTAAGAGTCTGCAAAAGACTGTCCCTTGCTTATGACTGGATTATTCTGCAGCCTGAGTCTTTACGAATTCCCATGCTCC
>JBGUVT010000111.1:0-13541 GCA_045220485.1 Anaerovoracaceae bacterium
CAACTAAAAAACAACCAGTAACATTGCTGTTACTGGTTGCCATAGCCTTTTAATTTTTCACTGTCCTCTTGACGGGTAGCAGTTCAAATCTCCGGGTCTTCTGCGTTTTTATAGGAAAATAATACTAAAGATTATTTCCTTCCTGTCACGCCGAATGCGCTGAGATCATACCACGCAGGAATGATCTTAGGCATTACCTCATCAGGATCAGCCTCCTCGCAGAACAGACTGTTTCCGAGGAAGAGGTTGTTGTTGGAGTATCCCGCACCGATGATGGTCTCCACAGGCAGCTCTGCCCATGGATCGTCTACGCTTGACTTCAGTTCGAAGTCTTCAACGAATGCAGGTATCCAGCCGGTGTACTCGTACTGGCACAGAACCTTGGTGAGGCATGTGCTGAACTTTGAACCGCCGTTTTCATCAGGGATCTGATCGAAGTGGAAGTAGTATCCGAATCCCTTGGTCTCCCTGCCAGGTGCAGGCGCCTGCATGATCAGGTGCATCATCGGATGATTGTATTCGCCGAGCCTCAGCTTCATGTTGATGAGCTGTGTGCCTCTTCTTGCTACACTGACATCGACTTTGCCCTTCTCATCATCCTTTCTGATGACGAATTCAGCATCTACTTTCTTAGGAATAGCCAGCACGTCGCGGCCGAGGGCTGTTGCCATTTCAGCGCCCTGACCTCCGAGTACGAGGCTTATGCAGTAAAGTCCGAGCTGGCCTTTGTATGTTGCATAAACACCGAGGATGGATTCGTAGTAGTTATCTGCGAATGTCGGCTCGTTGATGTGGTTAGCAGATACGTATACAAGCGGCAGTGCGTATGGCTCAAGAGGTGCAGGCAGGATCCTTCTGATAGCTTCAGGGTTTGTAGCATACAGCATGTATACACCTTCCTGCTTCTTCATTGCGCAGTCAGTTGCGAATGCAGCCATCTTCTCAGGCGATGTTACGAAGCTTGGCTTCGGAGACTTGAACAGCTCAGCGCCGACATCGTAGCCGGTTCTTGTGGCAGGACCCATCGTGCCGTCCTGGATAGCGGATCCGACCAGCTTGACGCAGAGGCCTTTTTCTTCAAGAGCGGCCTTGAGACTCTGATCAGGTTTGTATCCGAGCGACATTACTACTGCGTCACAGGCGACCTTCTTCTGCTCACCGGTTTCGACATTTTCGATGCATACTCCGTCAGCCTCAACAGCCTTCAGAGCGTTCTTGAACTCGAAACCGATATCCATCTGCTTGATCCTGCTCATTACGTCCATTACGTTGGCGATATAAGCTGTAGGAGCAGGGCGGTCCACCATATCAACGACAGTGACCTTGATGCCTTTCTCGCCAAGATACTCAGCAGCTTCAAGTCCGGTAAGACCGGCACCTATCATTGCAACGTGCTTACCTGTGAGATCGACTTTGCCTGTGAGAGCTTCTTCTACCGTAAACACATTGGCACCGTCAGCACCCGGAATGCTCTTAGGAACGATGCTCTTTGAGCCTGTGGCAAGAACGACAGCGTCCGGATTCATTGCAGCGATATCATCAGCTGTTACTTCCTTGCCGAGCTGTACGTTTACGCCGAGTTTGCAGAGCTGGTTGCCCATGTAGTCGATGTAGTTCTGCATTCTCTCTTTGAGAGGAGGCAGCTTAGCCAGGTTGATGGTTCCGCCGAGTTCATCCTTGCGGTCAACCAGAGTGACCTTTACCCCTCTTTCCGCAAGAGTCTTGGCAGCCTGCATTCCGCCAGGGCCGCCGCCGACTACTACGGCGCACTTTCCGTCTGTAACAGGTTCGAGATCACCGAGCTTGAACTCTCTGCCCATGCGAGGGTTTACAGCGCACTGGAACGGCTGCAGCTGGGCATTGATCGTCAGGAGTGTCTCGAAGCAGCGCAGGCAGTTGATGCACTTGTTGAGCTCATCGATACGGCCTTCCTGTACTTTGACGCCCCATTCAGGCTCAGCAAGCCAAGTTCTTCCGAACTCAGCGAAGTCGTAGACACCTTCTTCCATGAACTGCGCAGCGATCTCAGGGCTTCTGATAGCGGATACAGCCATTACAGGGATCTTAACAGCGTTCTTGACTGCCTGGATCATCGGTCTTCTCCAGCCTTCAGGGAATGATGTAGGCTCGATAGCCCAGTTAAGTGTTTCATAGATACCGCAGCTTACGTCGATGAAGTCTATGCCTACCTCTTCGAAGTATTTGACGATCTTTACACCTTCCTCGAGGTCGATGAACGGTTCCGTTACGCCGTTGTGAGCGAGCATCTCATCTACTGAGAGTCTCATGCCGACAACATAGTCAGGACCGCACTTTTCGCGGATCTTCTCGATGATTTCCTTTACGAAGCGCATCCTGTTCTCGAAGCTTCCGCCGTACTCATCTTCACGGAAGTTTGTGTATGGCGAGAGGAACTGCTCGAGAAGATATCCATGTGCGCAGTGCAGCTCTATACCGTCGATACCGGCGTTCTGGCACCTTACAGCACCGTCGCTGAACTGCTCGATCAGCTCAAGAACTTCGTCATGTGTCAGAGCTCTGGTCGGCTGCTGAGAGTACAGGCATACTTTGTCAGAAGCTGATACGCAAGGCTGACCTCCGATCAGTCTGGATACGCCTTCTCTGCCCGGGTGGTGCAGCTGGATGAAGATCTTGGAGCCGTGCTTATGTATAGCAGCAGCAAGCTTTGAGAGGCCTGCAATGTGGCGGTCCTTGGTGACTGAAAGCTGTCTGAACGAACCTGCTCCTGTTGCGTCATTGACACGGCAGATCTCAGGCATTATCAGTCCACAGCCGCCTTTGGCTCTTTCTTCATAGTAGGCGATCATTGCGTCTCCGCAGGAGCCGTCCAGCTCAGCCAGATTGCTTCCCATAGGAGACATGACGAGCCTGTTCTTGAGCTCGACATTACCGATCTTTCCTTTCTGGAATAGAATATCGTACATATAAACCTCCTTAGTCCTTTGAGGATCTACTGCTGGATGTTGTGATCTATAGGAATGAGTTCAGGGTTTTCTCTTGCCAGCATCTTTTCACAGCGGAGCTGGATGTACTTGTCATAGTGCTCATGTGTGATGATGTAGAGCTGATCATCTTCAATGGCCTTGAACACGATAGGGCCGGATTCATCTATAGCACGTCCGGTCTTGATGAAGTACGCTGCAGCGCCCTTCATGGCCTGATGATACTTGCTTCCATAGTATGGATCCTCGATCTTATACTTATCCTGCTTGTATTCCTCGGAGTGATCCAGATGTGTCTGGATGAAGCCAGGGCAGTATGCGCTCATATGAATATCAGCACCGGCATCGGCAAGGTCATAGTATACGGACTCAGTAAGAGCCAGTGCGCCGAACTTAGATGCCTGATACGCAGCAGCGCTCTTCGAAGTGAATGTGCCTGCTGCGGAGCATGTGTTGACGATGTTGCAGTGCGTTCCCTGCTTCATCATGATAGGAATGACTTCATGCATGAAGTAGATATGCGATTTGAGATTGGTGTCGATGATCCACTCATATTCGATAGGCGGAACTGCCCATACAGCACCGAATGTGGCTACACCGGCATTGTTCATCAGGAGGTCGATCTGCCCGAACTCCTTCATGACTTTTGCAACAACGCATTTTACCTGTTCATAATCTGTGACATCTGCAGGTAAGAGCAGAACTTTTTCTGCGCCAAGCTCCTCTGCGAGAGGGGCTATCTCCTTCAGAGCATCCTCCATGATGTCAACTGCTGCGATCTTCATACCGCGCTGTGCGGCCTGTTTGACGAATTCCTTTCCGAATCCGTGAGCAGCACCTGTGATCAGTGCAACTCTGCCTGCAAAATCTTTCATTTCGATCCTCCTCCTCGGTATTGTGATGTTTATTTATCCTTTCTGAAAAACGGGGGGGGTCCGCGCAAAGCGGTCCCCCGTTAATATACAGCCCTATTTACGGCCTACTTCCATGAATGCAGTCCTGTCATACCATGCAGGCAGGATCTTCTTCATTGTGGACTCTGCATCAACGTCCTCCAGTTTCTGGAGTGCTGTGATGAGCAGATTGTTCTCAGCATAAGCTCCGCCGATGATGGTGTTGACCGGCAGGCATGCCCATGGATCATCGATGCTGGACTTGAGCTCGAACTTTGTTACGAAACCAGGCTTCCAGTCATCGTATTTGTACTTAACAACGTTTCTCATCAGGAATACGTTAGCGAAATTCCACACGCCGTTTTCGTCAGGCAGTCTGTCGAAGTGGATGTAGTATCCGCTTCCTGCTGTCTCTGCGCCAGGAGCCGGTGACTGATAGAGCACGTGCATGAGTGGGTGGTTGTACTGTCCGAGCTGCATCTCAAGATCGATAAGCTGTGTACCCCTTCTTGTAACTCCCACAGTTACCTTGCCGGTCTCATCATCTCTTCTGATGACAAATTCAGCATCAAGCTTCTTAGGAATAGCCGAATTGTCTCTGCCGAGCTGTGTAGCCATCTCTGCGCCCTGTCCTCCGAGAACGAGCGATATGGTGTACATTCCGAGCTGTCCCTTATATGTGCAGTATACGCCGAGGATAGCCTCATAGTAATTGTCTGCGAATGTAGGGTTCTTGATGTGGCATGCAGAAACTGTGACTACAGGAATCGAGAACGGCTCGAGTGGTTCAGGCAGTACCTCTCTGATAGCTTCAGGCTGTGTCAGGTAAGCTACATATGTACCTTCCTGTCCGCGCATGTGACTGATCTTTGAGAAGGACTTGAACTGTCCGTCACCGATCTTGAAGCTGAGAGGTGCTTCTTTGAACAGGGACGCGCCAACTTCATAGCCGCCGCGTGTAGCAGGAGCGATGGTTCCATCAACTACTGCAGAACCGATCACCTTTGTGCAGATGCCCTTTTCCTCGAGACCGGCCTTGAGAGACTGATCAGGCTTATATCCGAGCGACAGTACTACAGCGTCTGCATCGATTTTCTTCTCTTCCTTTGTATCAACATTCTCAACGATGACACCGTCTGCAGTGATCTCCTTAAGAGCATTGCCGAGCTCATACTTAGCGCCGAGTGCAGCAAGTCTTGCCTGTACATCTACTACATTCAGTCTGTAAGCGTTAGGAGCAGCTACCTTGAGCATGTCTACGAATGTTACTTCAGCGCCTGTCTCAGCGAGATACTCACCTGCTTCAAGACCTGTGAGTCCTGCACCGATCATTGCTACTTTCTTTCCGGCGAGGTCTACCTTTCCGTTAAGTACGTCATTGACTGCAAATACGTTATCGCCGTTTACGCCAGGGATCTTCGACGGGAAGATCGATGTTGAACCGGTAGCGAGTACTACTGCTTCAGGCTCCATGGCCACGATATCATCTACAGTTACTTCCTTGCCGAGACAGATCTTTACGCCGGCTTTCTCCATATCCTGCTTGAGGTAGTCGATGAACCACTGCATTCTCTCCTTGCGAGGAGGTTTCTTAGCGAGGTTGACTGTTCCGCCGAGCTCTTCCTGACGGTCAACGAGAGTTACGTCAACGCCTCTCTTGGCCAGTGTTGCAGCTGCATACATTCCGCCAGGACCGCCGCCGACTACAACAGCTTTGTGCTCACCGACGACCGGCTCAAGATCTCCGTAACGGAGCTCGTTGCAGGCACGTGGGTTGACTGCGCACTCATATGGGAGTCCCTGAGCGTTGAGAGCAAGCAGCGACTCGAAGCATCTGAGGCATGCGATGCACTTGTTGAGCTCATCGATCCTGCCTTCCTGTACCTTCTTGCCCCACTCAGCATCTGCGATCCATGTTCTGCCCATTCCTACGAAGTCTACAACGCCTTCCTCGAGGAAGTTCTGAGCGACTTCAGGCTCACGGATAACGGATACAGCGATAACAGGGATATTTACGGAATCCTTGACCGCCTTTACGAACGGCTTTCTCCATCCCTGAGGGAATGAGATAGGCTCTACCGAGAAGCTTCCTGTCTCATAGAGACCATCGGAAACGTCTACGAAGTCGATGCCCGCTTCTTCCATGCACTTAACGATCCTGATACCATCCTCAAGACGGATCTGATCACCTGTATAACCGAGCTTGTCAAGGAACTCAATAACGGATACTCTGCAGCCGAGTACGAAGTCAGGGCCGCACTTCTCGCGGATGTCTGCGATGATCTCGAGGATCAGGCGCATTCTGTTCTCAAAGTTTCCGCCGTACTCGTCATCTCTGTAGTTTGTGTATGGCGAGAGGAACTGCTGGAGCAGGTAGCCGTGAGCGCAGTGAAGCTCAACACCGTCAACACCTGCCTTCTTGCATCTGAGAGCAGCATCTCCGAACTGACCTACGAGCTCATGGATCTCATCGATCGTCATAGGTCTTGTCTCCTGCTGTGATACCTTACATACTCTGTCGGAAGCCGAAACGCATGGCTGTCCGCCGATCAGCGAGGATACACCTTCTCTGCCAGGATGGTGCAGCTGGATGAAGATCTTTGAACCGTGCTTGTGAACTGCTGCTGCGAGTTCTGCGATACCCTGGATGTGATAATCCTTGGTTGCAGCGATCTGTCTCATCATTCCGGCTCCGGTAGCCTCATTGACTCTGCAGATCTCAGGCATGATCAGTCCGCATCCGCCGGCTGCTCTGTCTTCATAATACTTGATCATAGCAGCACCAGGTGTACCATCGAGGTTAGCCAGGTTTGTTCCCATCGGGGTCATGACCAGTCTGTTCTTAAGCTCGACGTTGCCGATCTTTCCTTTTTCAAATAGTTTATCGTACATAAATTCCCCTTTCTTCCCTGTAAAAAACGCAGGCAAAATAAGCTGGAGATATAATTTATCCTGTTATATTTTATATGCCGCAATCACTGCCCGCATTATCACGCCTATCCAAAACAATCAAGGACATTTGTGCATGATACCCAAAAGAGTATGTAAATACACAGATACTCGTCTGTTTAAGGCGATTCGGGCTCTTTATGCATAGTGCACATAGCTAACATTGGTTATTGCTACAATTGACTTATTGTGCACCGTACACTAATGTGTAATTGACAATCAGTCTGTTTTTCGCAGCTTTTACCTATTATTTGCAGGAGGATATGCGTTATGGTATTCCGTGAACTGGTCGAACATCTCCGGGCTCTTTCCTCTGTAGAAATAATCGCTGATAATGCTGTTTCGGAAATAACCGAGGTAAGGTTCATTGACCTTCGCCAGACGGACTTCAGCAGCAATATACTTTACTTCAGCAATAATTTAAGCGGTGTCACCACGCTCCCTGCGCAATGCATAATCACTGATGCCGGGAGCATTGCAGATCTGTCCACTGCGGATCGCAGTATTGCAGTTGTCCCCGAAGTCGACTTTGGCTTTATTTTCAACAGTGCTTTTCAGCTGATAATTGACTCCCACAAAGACAATTACTATGAATCCATGATGCGGACACTCGATCTGGTCCGCAATGTTGACGCTCTTATAGACATAGCATCACAGTCATTTGGTGCTTCACTGGTTTTTATTGACAGGGATTTCCGCATCCTCAGCTATTCCACTCAGATACCTGTTACGGATGAGTTATGGAAGCACAATATCGAACAGGGTTATTGCGACTATGAGTTCATCAAGGCTGTCAGGTCTCTCAAGTCTGTACAGATGGCTGATTCTACGATGATGCCGATAGAAGTATCCTGCACATCGTCACCGTTCCAGAAGTTTTCATGCAGGGTCTACTGCCGTGACATATGGATAGGCTTTCTGATCGTCATAGAAGGATATGATTCGTACAGGGTAGAACATGCTGAAATGTTAAGGGTTCTCAGCGCTGTTCTCGGCTATGCCGTGATGAAGTATGAGCCAAGTTATCTGTATATGACCAGCGATTATCATCGCTTCCTGTACAATCTGGTCATCGGTGCCAACGCATCTGCTCTTCCTGAGGCATACATGAATCTCAGCTTTCCTTCTAAGATGCAGGTACTGTACTGCCGCGCCACAGGAAATCAGACGATCTTCCCGCAGGAGGGTTCGCTGACAGAAACCATGACGTCTATCATACCGGGCTGCCATGTGATAGGCAGACGGCGCAGTGCCATCATTATCGGAAGCCATGAAATGCTGCAAAAGGTCGGGCTTGTGTTTTCCGCTTTTCCGGCGGAATGCATTATCAAGATCGGAGTCAGCCTGCCTTTTACAGATATCTCAACACTCAAAGCTCATTATGACGAAGCTCATGATGCGTTTGAACTGGGGCTCATGCTTGATCCGGATCTGAGCATATATACTTTTGAGGACTACGGCATTTATGCCATGTTCAGAACTGTCGCTGAAAAAGAAGACCTGCGCAGATATCTGCACCCTGCTCTTCCTGTTCTGTCAGATTACGATAGTAAAAACGGAACGCAGCTTGAGCTGACGCTTTATACTTACCTCAAATGCGCATGCAGCACTACAGATACTTCCGATGCGCTCTTCCTGCACAGGAACAGCGTAATATACAGGCTTCACCGTATCGAGGATCTGTGTGACATTGATCTTTCGGATACCGATACGGGGTTCAGGCTCAGGCTTTCATTTGCGATCAACAACGTCATCAATCAGAAAAGGATCTGGTCCGGTAAAGGCCCAGCTAATGAATAGATTTGACTATCATGCATAAATCAGTCAGCAGGATGCTCCGATCCGGAGCATCTTTTTGTTTGTCCTGGCATAGCTCTCTGTCCCTCTTTGTGCATCTGTGCCAATTGCTCCTTAATGTTTTGGTAACGCTGAATATTGTGCACAATGCACGCATAAACACATAATTAGATATGATGAAAAGTTATTGCCGTAATCAAATGAGGTGACTTATGAAAACTATCGCGAAATGCATTTTCGGCTGTGCTGCAGCACTTTGTGTGATGCATACAGCAGAATGGTTTCTTGTAGGACGCAAGGTAGCTGCCGCTGCCGATATCCCTGTCAAGGAAGCTCTTCCGCAGTGTCTGCTGAGGGGTTTCCTCTGGTGGAAGCCTATCAAGGAAGAACTGGGTATTGAATAAGGAGGTATCTGAAATGAATCCTAAGAAAGTTGTAGTTGCAGGCGGCGGTGTATTGGGAACACAGATCGGTCTCATGTGCGCGTATCAGGGTTTCGATACGACATTCTGGCTCAGATCCGAGAGTTCCATCGGAAGGACACAGCCTAAAATCGAAAGGTACTCCGCTCTCATGCTGGAGGATCTCATGAAAGCTAAAGCTCTGATCGGCAATCCTATGGGCGCATTCATGTATCCGAAGGGAATGATCCGTGAATGGAACGGAATAACAGCCGAGAAGATCGACGAGATGGCCGAGGAGGCAAAGAAGAGATTCGCCGAGAATGTGCATATCGAGCTCGACATGGCAGCAGCTGTAAAAGATGCTTACATAGTCATAGAGTCCATGTCTGAGAATCCGGAAGCAAAGATTGGAGTTTATACTGCAATGAAGGACCTTCTCGATGAGGACACTATTCTCGTCACAAATTCTTCCACACTTCTGCCAAGCATGTTTGCTGAATACACCGGACGTCCGGAAAAATACTGCTCGCTTCATTTCGCTAACACCATCTGGAAAAACAACACAGCAGAGATAATGGGTCACGCAGGAACAGATCCTGAAACATTCCAGAAGGTAGTTGCTTTTGCTGCTGACATCGGTATGGTTCCGCTCCAGCTCCACAAAGAGCAGCCGGGATATATCCTCAATTCGATGCTTGTACCTTTCCTCAGCGCAGCTCAGGGACTGTGGGCAAACGGCGTTTCTGATCCTGAGACCATTGACCTGACATGGAGACTCGCAACAGGCGCCCCTGCCGGACCATTCCAGATCCTCGACATAGTCGGCCTCGAGACAGCTTACAACATCAACCAGATGAAGCCGGCCGCACAGCAGGAAGGAACAACTGAATACAAGATCGGTCAGTTCCTTAAGGAGAAGATCGACCGCGGTGAAAAGGGAGTCAATTTCGGAAAAGGATTCTACGAGTATTAGGCAAGGGGGGTATTATGAAAGACTTTAAAGGAAGAGTAGCTGTCATTACCGGAGCAGCCAACGGCTTTGGTTTTGAGTTCGTAAAAGAAGCCGCAAAGCGCGGGATGAAGATCCTCGCAGTAGACATAGAGGGAGATGAAGTGCTTGCGTGCGAACCGGTTGCAAAAGAACTGGGCGCAGAAGAGATAGTATGCCTGCAGGCTGACGTTTCTCTCCTTGAGGATACAGAAAAGATCGTTAAGACTGCCATGGAGAAGTTCGGGCAGATCGACCTGCTGATCAACAATGCGGGCACAGGAAAGGGCGGCACCATTTCGAACCTGCCTCTGAGAGACTGGGAGTGGATGGTATATGCCAACCTGATGTCACATGTTTACATGATGAGACAGGTGATCCCTATCATGATGAAGCAGGGCACACACTGCAACATCCTTAACGTATGCTCGATCGCGGGACTCATCACAAGCAACGCAATGCCTGGCTATTATTCGACCAAGCATGCTGCAGTACAGCTGAGCCGCGCTACGCAGTACGAACTTGAAGAGATCGGTGCAGACATTCAGGTAAGTATCTTCTGCCCTGGCTTTGTTCAGACAGACCTGCATCATGCAGAGCGCCACAGACCTGCAAGATTCTCCGATCCTACAGATCCGTACTATCAGAGTGCTGAATTCTTTGCTTCAGAAAAAGCAAGTGAGTATGTTGTTACAACAGGACTGCCTATCGATGGCTTCGGCGAAACAGTATTCAAGGGCATAGAAGATGACCAGTTCTACATCGTAACACATCCGCAGTATGATCCGCTGATGAGAAAGCAGATCTACGACAGAGTGGATAATGTGAATCCTGATCTGAGAAATGTAGGAAAGAAGAGACCTGAGATCGAGAGCGGGGACAGAGATCTCACCGGCAGGGTCGCGCTTATCACAGGTGCTGCCTACGGATTCGGCAAGGAATTCGTCAAACAGGCGGCTAAGCGCAAAATGAAGATCGTCGCTGTCGATATCATGGAAGACGAGCTCATGAAGCTCGAAGACGTTGCTAAGGAATTCGGTGCAGAGGACATCACGCTGATCCCTGCAGACGTCTCGCTCTATGAGGAGACAGAAAAGGTCGTCAAGGCAACGATGGATAAGTACGGACAGATCGACCTGCTGATGAACAACGCGGGAACCTGCACACCGGGCTACGGATTCATGATCCCGCTGCAGGATTGGGAATGGATCATCCGCACCAACTTCCTGTCACATGTTTACTTCATGAGGCAGGTGATTCCAATCATGAAGGCTCAGGGCACACACTGCAACATCATGAACACATGCTCCGTGGCCGGGCTTATCACAAGTACCGGAATGTGCGCATACTACGTAACAAAGAATGCTGCAGTTGCACTTTCAGAGTGCATTGAGTACGAGATGCAGGAGGCAGGCGCAGACATCCATCTCAGCGTATTCTGCCCGGGATTCGTACGTACTAACTTCGACCACGCTGATGAGTACAGACCTGCCAGATACGCTCATGGCGACGATCCGTTCTATGAGAGCGAGATGTTCAAGAAGGGCAAACAGTCTGCGGCATTCGTTATCGGAACAGGATATCCGATCGAACCGTTTGGCGCACATGTATTTGAGGCGGTCGAAAAGGATCAGTTCTATATCGTAACGCACCGTGAATACGACGAGCATATCAAATCAGAAGTAGATCAGACGATCGCAAGGACCAATCCTAAGGTAGTGCCGATTGGCGAAGCCATCAAGGATGTAACCAACCTGCCTGGCGGTCCGCTCAGAGGATATCTAAAATAAGGAGGACTATTTATGATCACTGATTATAATAACAAGAAAGCTGTTATAACCGGAGCAGCCAGCGGCATTGGAAAAGCTTTGGCAGTTGGCATGGCGGAAAGAGGAGCGGATCTGCTTATCGTGGACATCCGCGGAGACGCGCTGAAGCCTGTAGCTGAGGAGATCCGCGCTCTGGGAAGGGAAGTCTATACTCTGCAGGCAGATGTCTCTCTGGAGGAAGAGTGTCAGAAGATCTTCGATAAAACAATGGAGATCTTCGGCAGATGCGACATTCTTGTCAATAACGCAGGTGTAAGCTCAGGCGGAAGTGTTACCACGATCCCTGCCAGAGATATATATTGGGTATATGAGACCAACGTATATTCACACTGGTATATGATGAAGAGATTCATCCCTCAGATGGAATCGCAGGGAGAGAAATGCCAGGTCCTGAATGTATGCTCTATCGCCGGTCTCATTACTCTTGCTGACAGCCCGGTATACTTCTCATCCAAGCATGCTGCGGTCGCGCTCTCGGAATGTGTATGGAAAACTCTCAAAAATAAGGGTTCCAATATCGATCTTGCGATATTCTGCCCGGGATTCATACAGACAAATCTCTGGGATGCTGACTCATACAGACCTGAGAGATATGCTGTTGATGACAGTGATCCGTATTATTCTTCGGCAGCTTTCAAGGCGTATCCGGTACACATCAAAGAGACGCTTGACAACAGTGAACCTCTGCAGCCTATGATCGACAAAGTATTCAATATGCTTGGCAAAGAGCAGTTCTTTATTCTCACACATGATCAGTTCGACGGCCTCATCCGTGCACAGGGTGTATTCCAGGCCGATATGATAAGACCTATCGATCCGTCACTTTTTGCTAAGTAATTCATGCTGCTGATGCCCCGGAGAAAAACTCCGGGGCATTTTGTGTGCGGCAGATATGGTATTATAAGGGAGAAACACAATAATATACGGACAGTGAGACACAGGAGCATATTATGGAAACAAAGTACTATATCATCATCCGTATCGACGGTGACTACGCCTGGCTGCAGAGAACGGATACTGATAAGCAGGAAGAACCTGTTTTCATAGCGCGGGCACTTCTTCCTGAACAATTGTATTAATCTATATATAGTTCGATTCCCTTGTAGGATAAAGGGAAGTCCCACAATAAATCCCACCAGGTTTTGCATTAATAGCTGATTTATTTCGAAGTCGTAAAGATCCTGTGAGTTCGATTCCCGTCTAGCATATGGGAATCAAAGTGGTAAACTTCGATTCCCTTAGGGGGTTAAGGGACATCCCCAGAAAAATCTCCACTTCTTTAGGTTTGTATGCGTTTTTGTGAGTTTATATGCGTCGTTTTCGGAGGATGTAAATGGCGTATTTTCAACGTTTGCGGGCAAAATAAAGGACTCCGGAGATGACCTCTGGAGTCCGATCTATGGAGCGGGTGAAGGGAATCGAACCCTCGACGTAAGCGTCATTTTTTGAATCGCTCAATGCATTGGAATTTCAGCATTTCCCCTTCACGCTGCTAGTTTTTAATACAAAATTAATACAAAATACTATTTATTACTTCTTTCTCGCAGGAAATCCCTCATTGTCAGAATGCCTGGCACAAGCCAAATAGAAATCATTAGTCCCAATATCAGATTATCACCAGTTATCTGCGGCATCGTAACAAAGTGGCCTATAGCCATTAACAAGCCGCAGCATCCCAGGCCTATCTGCATTATCGCCCATATCAATTTCCTAATCAC
>JBGUVT010000112.1:0-4119 GCA_045220485.1 Anaerovoracaceae bacterium
GAAGCGCGGTTGCCGCGGGATGGCCTCAAGTGCGGCCAGGGTGCGCTCAACTGCGACCCGGGTGGGCTGGCACCCCGGAATAATCAAACCTTCATAGAATCCATTCTCACTGTCCTCAGACCATCTCTTATACATTTCTTTATAGTGCCTCGCAATAAATCTTTGAATTACACTGATCTCATGATCAGTCAGTCTTCCTCTCTCCTGTACATAGGAGCTTCCATCTTCTCTGACAAAAAATTATGCTGACCCATCCTCTGTCATTTTTCTGTCACTGGCATGTGCATGCATAGCTTCCATAATACAGTGTTTTGTATAGTACAAATAATAGCCAGCAACCTTATCCTGGAAATACTTAGGCATGTACATCCTCCATAAATTCCGCATCACTCTGCCATATTCCAAGAGCTATGGTCTGTTCTATAGGATCCATACTACTTTCAAGTACTTTTCCGGATGTGTTTATGATCAGCACATGGGGATCTTTCTTATTCAAATTTACAATTCGTATCATCTCCCCGTTTTTGTTAAAGGCAAAACCACTTACTATCATATCTGCAGCATCAGCTATTTCCCTTAACTTGCTTTCAGGCATAACGTATTTTCACTTCCTTAATCGGATCAAGGAAGGGAACAGGGTCAATCAAAAGATTTTCAAGGATAGGGACTAAATCAATATAATCTTCTTCCTGTTCTTTTCCTTTATTCTTTGAGATAACCACCAAATATCCCTGATCCCACTCAACTACCTCTATATATTTTTCAAGATTTTTACTTGTCAGAAATGTTATAGTTCTATCCCCTACTGAAAATGTCGTATACTCTCCTCGATTAGATAAATATGCTGTCTGGTTCATTTGAGCGGCATACCCCCTTATCTACTTTTGCTGTATCAATCTCATTTGAAATTCGAATCTGCATCTATTATACACATGCCATGGTGTGGTTTCCACACTCAAATATGCTTCAGTAATTCTCCAAGTTCCTGGACCATCACTTTTCTTGTCGGATATTTAAGAATCCTAGTCTTACACAGGTTCTGAACTATTTCTCTGCCTCCTGCATATTGCTGCATACGTTTCAGGTATCTGATCAGTTCATCGTACGCTGACCTGTTCCTTGCATGTTCGGCAATATTGGATACATAGGCAAGGCCTTTATATTAAACCCTATATTAACCGCCTCCATGTTCATCGTGGTTTATTATCTGTTTTATCCTGATATTAAACAATACTCTGTAGAATGGATTAAGCCCAGATCTATGCAATAAAAATCGCATAAATCCGGGCTGCTTCAGTGACTTTTACATCCTCCCTGCAGCATGTTTTGCAGCAGGTGCCTGACTCACTGGTGTCCTGCGGGACACCACTTTTTGTCTTATATTTGGTTATAGCATGATGATATCTTCTTTATATTGGTTTTATAAAGTGTTTTTGTAGATATTTTTCCTTTTGCGATACTTCTTTTCTATGCTCTGCGGACTTCATCATATTCCTTTTTTAATCCCAGGACAGTTCTTTTGCATGCAGGCTGTTTACCCGGAAAGATGTTTGTCGTTGTCTGCAAAATCTTCATCTGATATCCTGAAAATATCGAAGCGCATCGAACATGGTTACAGAAATAAATGGTTACAGATAAAAATAGAAAAGAGGATTCTGTTATGCCTCCGGATTCTATGCCCCGGTCAATAAAGACTGTAAAAAATCCTGTGTATCAGCCGGCTTCCATCAAAGCCGGTTCCCTCCGATCCAAATCGGCGACAAGGTTAACACTGCCTGATCTTCCCAGAGAGCAATGGTGCGATTTCTTTACATTTCTTCATTGCCAGTTCCGCAATTTCCAACGCTTTCTTATAATCCTTATCTTTATAATACTCAACGAGTTCAGCATATAGCTTCCCATCTTTTGACAAGCATCTTTCCAGATATTCATAATATTTTTCAGGTTTTCCGTTTTTTAAATAAATCCTGGCTCCTTCTTTCTTCATATAGTCGGAGCCGTATTGAAAGCACATATCTGCACTGGAAATCCGTTCCTCTTTTGTGATACACAGAGAAAAAAATAGATTCTTCATTGGGTCAAATACACCATACTCATCAAAATATTCTCCCTGTATTATCTCCTGAAGGATGGCTCTCCTAATATTCCAGGAGGTATCTTCTATTTTTCCGCTTTTAATCAGGTCTTCACAGATGTTCCATATTTCCTCGATTTCAACCTGATCGTCAATATACGGTTCATAATCCAGAGACTTCATAAGCCTTCTGATTTTCATCCATTGCTCTTCCAAACAGGTCAATGAAGGCACAATTTCTTCCGTTTTTCTAATGGAATCCAGCAGATAACCCACGAGATACTTTTTCTCTTCTATGGTCAATGAGTCAATCATGTCATAAATATTCGGGCGGTTGTATTTCATTATTTTTTCTCTCTGCTTTGATAAACGGCATCTCGATTTATGCTAAATGATTTACCAGCGTTGATCAGGATTTACTTGTATTAACTCGTTTTGCTAATGTTTTACCGACACCCGCAAATGTCAAGGGACTGACGAGTACTTCCTCAATGCGGAAACATGGGGACGGATACAAAAGGACCGTCCCCTGTTTTCAAAGCTTCGCATAGCCTCCCGCTCTCAGTATTCTGTCTTCTATCTCTTTCGCTTTTGAAAAGCCTGCTTCTGATAGTTCGGCAGCTGCATCCCTCA
Source organism: Anaerovoracaceae bacterium (assembly GCA_045220485.1). Lineage (GTDB taxonomy): Bacteria > Bacillota > Clostridia > Peptostreptococcales > Anaerovoracaceae > Crickella. The sequence goes on from JBGUVT010000112.1 coordinate 2,708, forward strand.
ATGCCTCTCTGAAATGATTGCAGATATAATGATATCTGCCGACAGCAAACCTCTTTCCCAAATGTACTTCTTCTGAAGCCTCTATAAACGAGTTCTCAGTTATATCATCAATCGACAATGCACTCCCGATTGAGAATGCCATTTCTCTTGTACTGCTCTCATAAACAGTCGTACTGACCATGTCGTATGCCGGAGCAAGACGTATGCTGCGGAGATCTTTTCCATAGAGAAGAGAAAAGTTCTTGATATGTGCATCTGTATTTCCAAGAAGATAACAGAAAACGATCATATCCCAGAGTCTTTGCTGGTCTGAGATCGGATTAGAAGAATACTGCCTCAGGATCTCGAACATCCTGCGCATGTATCCTCCATTCCTCTTTTCATATTTGTCAGCAGATGAGATTCCCATCGCCTGTGAAAAATCCTCCTGATGAAGTCTGAGCGGACACGGGAGACCCGTGATCATGTTCACAGATCCTTCGAATGTGCGGTCATAACGTCTTGTTGCGTATAGTACTTCACTGTCATTCCCGCTTCCCAAATCTATAATAAAGCTTTGCGGAACCTCAATTCCGCATTTGGCCGCCGTCATCATGGACAGCTGTTCATTCGTAACAATTCCCTCTAAACGCACATGGCTTTGCTTGACAATATGTGTACTGGGTGCAGTCCCCCCCGGAAGATACCACCGGTCGACTGCCTCATCATAATAAAGGCCAACTTTACCGGAGGCACCTGTCAGGGAAAGATGCGACTTTGTGACAATCTCCGCAGATTTCTGCGCACCTTCCGCCGCCAGGGCTTTCACCTGCTGTTCGGTAACCATTTCGTAAGAAGCAGACTGCGCTTCCCCCTCTGCTGTTACACGTACAGCGCCGAGACACTCCCTTCCAAGTTGATGGAGAATAGACAGGTAATCATTCTCATCCAGATGCAGCCATTGTGCTACGGATCTTCTAGTGAACCCTTCCGGAAGAAGTCCTTCAAAAAACCGCCTGGTCTGTTCTGCCGAAAAGCTTTCCCGCTGTAAAGGAAGGCTGATGGAAACCGGTACTGCATCTCTGTCATCCAGGTATTCCTCAATATACGAGAACCTTGCTGTCCGATAGCTTTCACCGCTGATCGATCCAGCAGGAACCATTCTGCCGTCTCTTTCAATGCTGATTTGATACTTCTCATGCCCCATGTTCACGTCCTTCCAAGCACAGATCCAGACCCAGCAGATTTGCCAGATAGATGGCCTTCTCAAGTTCAGCAGTTTTCTTCCCGTTCTCAAGATCAGATATGAAACTCACGCTCAGTCCGCTGAATTCAGACATAAACCCCTGCGTATAATGCAATTCCTTACGTCTCGCACGGATCACTTCTCCAAAGCCTGCCGCACTTGTTATCCGCATCATCCTCTCCTCCAT
>JBGUVT010000113.1:0-4913 GCA_045220485.1 Anaerovoracaceae bacterium
CCAGACGTCATCAAGTTCGCGGATACGCTTTGTGGCTTCAATACCGTTTAACTCCGGCATCTGAATATCCATAAAGATAAGATCATAGCTTCCTTCTGCCGCAGATTTCATTTTTTCTACACAGACAAGACCGTTTTCAGCACGTTCCGTTGTGATACCGTACATGCCAAGCAGAGTCGAAATGATTTCCCAGTTCACGTCAAAATCTTCGGCAACCAGAATGTTAATTCCGTTCAGGTCGGAATCGTCGTTTTCGGATTTCTTCTCTTTTTCCTGATGTTCTGCGACAGGAATATCAAGACAAACTGTAAATGTTGTTCCTTTTCCCGGTTCGCTCTGACAGTCGATGGCGCCTTCCATCAGATCGACCATCTGTTTTGTTATAGCAAGTCCGAGTCCGGTTCCCTGAATGCTGTTTACACGACTGTCAGTCTGGCGCGTAAACGGCTGATACATATTTTCCATATACTCCGGACTCATGCCGATGCCGGTATCGGATACTATATAGGTAAGCTGTACACATCCGGGCTTCTGACTCTCGTCCTCATTTACATCAACAGTGATGCGTCCGCCTGATTCCGTGTATTTCACGGCGTTGGAAAGAATATTTATAAAAATCTGGTTAAGCCTGAGTTCATCTGCGATGAGATATTCTTTTTCTATCCGACTGCGGATACTGAGATCCAGGTTCTTTTCCTTTATCATCGGCTGTATGATATTCTCAAGATTTTCGACAGTCTCTGTAACGGAGAAGGTTTGCGGATTAAGTTTCAGTTTTCCGCTCTCAACTTTGGAAATATCAAGTATATCGTTTATCAGGGTGAGCAGATGATTGCTCGCCAGGGAGATCTTTTCAAGATTTTTCTTCACGTTCTCTGCGTCGCCCGGATCATTTTTCATGATCTCAGTAAGACCGATTATAGCGTTCATAGGCGTGCGGATATCATGAGACATTGCCGAGAGAAAATCAGTTTTAGCCTTGCTTGCCGATGCTGCTTCCTTTGCTGTAGCCTGAAGTTTCTGATTGAAGCGGATCATTACTGAAAGATCGAATAAAAACAGGATGAGAAGACCTGCAGAAACAATGCATACAAGCAGCCAGTTTTCGGTTCTGACGTTCAGTTCCTTCATCGGCATTATACTGAGAAGTGCCCATCCTGCCTTCGTATCGACAGGAGTATATGCAAGTATACATTCTTCACCGCGGGAATTGAGCATGGAAACTGAGCCGGTGGTCGAAGTGATCTTATCAGTGAATTCCTGAGAAGCGGCATTGCCGGCAGTATTGTAAGACCTGTAAAATTCAAAGAAATTGGAGTTTTTGAAGGAATGATCCTTGATTATATAATTGCCGTTTGTATCAATCATAGAAATATCAGCATTTTCGTATTCTTCCTGAGGGAAGATCCATTTCTGTTCCAGATCAGAGACCGGCAGCACTCGCAGAAGTACTGCTTTATGCTGATCACCGGTTTCCGTATCGTGAAGGTTGATTAAATTGCAGAATGCCAGAGACTGTTCTCCATTGACAGGATTGGTATATGCGCGTGAAATGTTAATGGATTCTCCGATATCTGAGATCCAGCTTAAATCATCCAGAAGTTCCATCCGCTTATAGGAAACGGTGTAATCACCGGAGTTATCCGAATGTGCCTTTGTAGACAGTCCGGACAGTGTATCAATAAACACAATATGTGCAGATGCGTTTGGCAGTACGTGAGATATCCGGATGAATGAAGCGGCATCCTCAATAGTCATATCACGGCTGTTGATATATCGCGCCCACACATCGCAGATGCGCTGTTCTCCCTCCAGATAATTCTCAGTAACACGCTCCATGGCGATCGTGGTGTTCTCAAAATGTTCTACCTGTATCCGTGCTGTTTCTTTGCTCTGTAGGTTTGAGTACAGAACAACAAAGATCAGCATGACGATCATAATGAACACGTTAGCGGTAATAACAAAAGTTTTTTTCATAACGTATTCTGCTCCTGTATCAAAATAAATCCGATCGGGATTCTATTGCTTATAACATTGGGGTATGATTTCAGTAGATTTAAAAATAAAAAAAGCCAAAGGATCAGGAAATGATTCTTTGACTGTTTTGCTAATATATTTATAATCCCCGATCGTATAAAACCCATTTAAATATCCCTTTAATAAAAGATTATCACAATTCGTTTCATGTGTCAATACTTTTGTGCCTCCGGAACGATTGAAATAAGCCAGCTGTTATTTGCAGCTGGCTTAAATACGTATATTTACTTTAAATTTTATGCTGTAACTATGCTGTCAGCCTTGTGGAGCTTGAGCTTTTCGACAGCCTGTTCTCTCATCTTGTATTTGAGTATCTTTCCGGCTGCATTCATCGGGAATCCGTCTACGAAATCAACGTATCTCGGGCACTTGTGCTTTGCCATTCTTGCAAGGCAGAAGTCCTTGATTTCATTCTCTGTAGCAGTCTCGCCGTCCTGGAGAATGATACAAGCCATTATTTCCTCACCGTAGTCCTCATCAGGAACGCCTATTACCTGTACGTCCTTTACCTTTGGATATGTGTAAAGGAAGTCTTCGATTTCCTTAGGATAGATATTCTCGCCACCGCGGATGATCATATCCTTGATACGACCTGTGATCTTGAAATATCCGTCAGATGAGCGGCGTCTTGCAAGGTCTCCTGTATGGAGCCAGCCCTCGCTGTCTATAGTAGCAGCAGTAGCCTCAGGCATTTTGTAGTAGCCCTTCATGATGTTGTAGCCTCTTGCTACGAATTCGCCGTCTACATCGTCAGGTAATTCCTGATTTGTCTCAGGATCAACTATACGGCACTCAACGCCGAAGATAGGTCCACCGACTGTATTTACACGCTGTTCAAGAGTATCTGTTGTCTTACTCATGGTTGTTGCAGGAGAAGCCTCAGTCTGACCGTAGGTAATGCAGATATCTGTCATGTGCATCTTCTCTACAACTTCTTCCATTGTCTTGATAGGGCAAGGAGAGCCAGCCATGATACCTGTTCTCATGTATGAGAAGTCAGTCTTTTCAAAATCCTGATGTCCAAGCATAGCAATAAACATTGTAGGAACGCCGTGGAAGCATGTGATCTTTTCCTTATTGATACAAGCAAGTCCCTTTCTTGGTGAGAAACGGGTAATAGGGGACATTGTTGTACCGTGAGTCATTGAAGCAGTCATAGCCAGAACCATGCCGAAGCAGTGGAACATAGGCACCTGAATCATCATGCGGTCTGCTGTGGAAAGATCCATGCAGTCACCGATAGCCTTACCGTTGTTTACTACATTGTAGTGAGTAAGCATTACGCCCTTCGGGAATCCGGTTGTTCCTGATGTGTACTGCATATTTGCAACATCATGGATATCAATGGTCTTTCTTACGCGCTCAACTTCGCTGTATGGAACATTTTTTGAGAGTTCAACAGCCTGTTCCCAAGTGAAGCAGCCCTTGTTCTCTGAATCAATAGTGATAACATTCTTGAGGAAAGGTAGCTTTGCACTGTTAAGCTTACCAGGCTCGCTGGTCTCCAGTTCAGGACAGAGCTCCTTGATGATGTCAACGTAGTTGATGTTCTTGATACCGTCTATCATAACGAGTGTCATTGTATCAGACTGTTTCAGCAGATACTCAGCCTCATGGATACGATATTCTGTATTCATTGTAACGAGTACGGCGCCGATCTTTGTGGTAGCCCAGAAGGTGATATACCACTGAGGAACATTTGTAGCCCAGATAGCAACGTGATCGCCTTTCTTTACGCCCATTGCAAGAAGTGAACGTGCAAAAGTATCAACATCGTCACGGAATTCAGGGTATGTTCTTGTATAGTCAAGTTCAGTATAGCGGAACGCATACTGATTCGGGAACTGCTCACAGATACGGTCAAGTACGTCAGGGAAGGTATAGTTGAGGATACGTTCCTTTGGCCATGGATACTGGCCGTCACCTCTCATGCTTGTCTGGAGAGGGTGCTTGTGCTTTTTCTTGTAAGGAGCCATATACTCAGCATACTGAGGAATAACGATACCAGCATCGCTGAGATCTTTTGCCCAGCGTTTTACCCATTCAAGAGAAATATAGCCGTTGTAGTTGATAGTATCAAGAGCTTCTATCATTTTCTTTACAGGAATATCGCCTGAGCCCATGATACGGTACTCAACAGTGCCGTCCTAACGCATAACGCTGTCCTTGACCTGAATGTATTTGATGTACTCACCGAGATTTGCAACTGTAGTCTCAGGAGATTCGTTGTTATAGCGATAAGGATGGTGCATATCCCAGAGAGCAGCCACTTTGCGGCTCTTTACGTTGTCAAGCAGCTTTGCAAGTCTTGCAGTATCGGAATATACGCCGTTTGTCTCAACGAGGAGAGTTACATTGTACTCTTCGGCAATAGGAACGAGTTTCTTCAGGGCTTCTGCGATATATTCGTCATCAACATCTCCGCCAGGAGCTGGTTCAAGGTCGCCGAGTATTCTTATATAAGAAGCACCGAGCTTGTTAGCGAGCTGAGCATAAGCCTTTATTTCGTTCTCGGCCTCCTGATACTTGTCCTTGAATTTAAGACAAGCGCCTGATGAAAGGCATGGTATTTCAAGTCCCAGTGACTGCAGCTTGGCAATAGTATTAGGAAGCTGTGCCTCTGTAAATGGCTGAGCCTTAACGGAGAAGATCTCGTTGCCGAGACCTCTGATCTCGATACCGTCGAATTTAAAATCCTTTGCCATTGAATAAATGTCTGTCCATGACCATTCAGGACACGCAAGAGTTGAAAAACCGATTTTCACGTTTATCATTCCTTTACATTAAAAATATTATTTACGGGATTAAATATTCGTTCAGGTGAAAATGTTTCACCTTTCTTTGCTTTGGTGAAAACAAAAAACCGTCCCAAAGCT
>JBGUVT010000114.1:0-4570 GCA_045220485.1 Anaerovoracaceae bacterium
TGTTTTGTTATATTTCCCCTGCTTCAGTCTTTCTGCTACAGGATACAACATGTCACACTATGGAAGGTCGCTTCGCCGGCGACGACTCTCTTTGGCACAAAGAAATAGGGCATACCCGTCATGCGGATATACCCCATAAGTTAATGCGCTAACTCTTCTCTTAGTCATCCATTCCTAGAAGAAGACGCGCCTTTTTGTGATTGTCAATTGCCTTGTTATCCAGGATCTGGCCAAACAGTGTCTCTTCCACATCGCGCCCTGGTTCTCTCAAGGGAGAATTCCTCGCTATAATGTCATAGGCATAGGACAGGTTCCCCAGTATCCCTTCACCGTATCCGGCACTGTACCTCTCGCCAATCAGCATTTCCTGTACCTGCATCAGTGCTTCTCCGGCATCGTACATTTCCAACAGTTCGAACATTGTTCTTTCAACCATGATTTTTCCTCCTTTGCATGGACAGTCTAAATTGGTGCATATGCAGGATAACTGATTTGAATACATTTATTCATTTATGCATCCATCAGATCCATAAGTTTCGCCTGCATGGCGGACAACCCGAATATGGCAGCTGCAAGTAAATCCGGAACCCAGAACATGATCCCTGCAATCAGCAGTACGATGAGTGTCTTTGTCCAGGAGAACAGTCCGAAAATCAATAACAATACCGTTACAAAAATCATCACTGCACTGATACCTTTCAGGATGACAGCGCTCATAGCTGTGAGGATCGTCCCCACAGCCTGAATAACACCGATCACGAGCATCAATGTGATTCCGACCAGACGGATGAATACCCTGGTGATCCATCTCCCTACGCTGCTTGTTCTCATCATGGCTCTTATCCTCCCTTTATCTCGTCAATACCCGTTACCGCGCTAATGCATACTGCGGCATATCGTGATTGACTTCTGCCTGATAGTATCCGTCCATGGTGGACGGTGCATTGAAAAGTGTTGCCAGCAGATATTTCCGGATATTCTTCACCTTGGTCGTGTTCTGCCTCAGACAATGCAGCACATACTCGATGTGAGAATAGTTCAACTTCAGGAATCTGCTCCGGACGACTTCCGCAGGATAGCGGCTGCTGGCGATCAGGATCTCATCCCGGGTCCCTACTACTGTCTCCAGGATCAGATCCGTGATACCGTCAATTAATTCCCGATCCTCTGCATGGGAGATCAGCAGATCGTCATAACAGATATTCTCCCGTATAATCTGCTCATAGATTTTTGCCCTGACTGCAGGAGTATCTGTGTATCGCTTCTCTTCGCTTCGTATCGAATCCTGCCTGACAGACATCTCCTCACAAGTCGATACGATAGGATTAGATTCTGTTTTACTCCTGTAAGTATTATTAATATTAGTCTTACTCCTAAGAGGTGCAGTTTCCGGGACTTCAAGAAGTGCAGATTTTGGAACCTCTTGGGTGCAGATTTCTGCACTTCTGGAATCAATAGAATCAAAAGTCTCTGGTTCAGAGGTGCTGTTTTCGGGACTTCTGTCTCCCTCCTGTTCTGTCTCAGAGGTTCCCGTTTCGGAACCTCTGGTCTCCTTTTCCGACATGAAGCTTTTCACATACAGAATGTTCGGCAGACCGTGCCCGCGCCGTTTCTTCTCCAGCAGGCCGAATTCTTCCAGTTCCGCCAGAAGATCCATGGCTTTTTTCTTCGTAAACCCCAGATCCTCCTGGATCTCACCGATTTGGTAGATGATATATACACGGTTTTCCTCGTCCAGCCATCCGTTCTTCATGGACAGGCTCATCCGGTCCAGAAGTACCCCATACAGCACCTTTGCCGCCATAGAAAGCGTCTGAAATACTTTGTCAATCAGCATGATCTTCGGTATCCGAATGAAGCTGAACTGATCAGCCTCGGAACCGTAATAGTAGTTGAACTTCATACAACCTGCACCCCCTTGCCGTCATTGGGTCTGCTTCCACTCCCCAAGCAGCTTCTCAATGACGTTTCTCATCTGTGTTGTGGTATATTCCGGCGGGAAATACTCCCGCAGTTTCTTTTCCGTGAATGTCAACTTGGAGGAAGGCAGTTTCCCAGGCTGACTGTTGTTCAGCAATGTGATCATCTTTGCTTCTGTCATAGCGCCGGCCTGCAGCTCGGTCCGCAGGATACTGATCTGGTTCAGCTTAACCATGCCGTTATCCCTGATATACGCATAGAGCCACCTCTGGATTTCCTGCTCGATATAAGAGATCTCGACAGCAACAGTGAACTGGATGCGTTTCTGATCAACATAGTCGAGAAGTTCCGGGATCAGCTCGGTGAGGCGGATGTACCGTTGGACCTGGCGGGCACTTTCCCCGACCTGATTGGAAAGCTCCCAGTCAGCTCTTGACCTCGTGCCATTTTGGCGCGAAGTGCCGTCGATGTCTAAATCACTCCGGTATCCCTGCCTTTTCATGGCCTCCATTTTCATTTTGTAAGCGAATGCTTTCTCGCTCGGCAGAAGCTCCTCCCGCTGGATGTTTGAATCAACCATACGAACAATGGCTTCATCATCCGTCATGTCACGGATAATCGCCGGCACACGTTCCAGCCCCAGTATTTCAGCAGCATGCATTCTTCTGTGCCCTGACACCATCTCATACCGGTCAAATCCTATCGGCCGCAGCAGAACCGGAGATAATATTCCATTGCTTCTGATACTTTCGATCAGATCCTGCATCTTTACATCATCCTGGACCTTGAAAGGATGATCTTTAAAAGGCTGAATTTTCCTGATTTCGATGTCCAGTGCAGACTCTTCATTGGTAACGCCCAGCAGTTCCTCCACACTCTTAAGTTTGATCTTCTGTCCGGCTCTCAGCTTAGTGCTCATGCTCAAGTACCTCCTTTGTCAGGCTTGCAAAGCTCTCTGCTGCTTTACACTTCGGCGCATACCGGAAGATGCTGATTCCTTCCGAACTTGCTTCCTGAATTTTTACTGAGAATGGTATAAAGGTCTGCAGTACACCAATCTCGTCATTCATTCCGTAACTTTCCCGGAGCATCACTGTTATATCCTTCGCGTAATTGGTCCGGTAATCCACCATTGTGATCAGAATGCCTTCAATTTCCAATTGTTTATTCAGCCTCTTCTTCACAACAGATATTGTTTTAAGAAGCATCTGAAGGCCTTTTACGGGCAAATAGGAGGACTGCACAGGGATCAGCACCCTGTCGGCCGCAACAAGCGCATTGATAGTCATAACGCCCAATGAGGGCATACAGTCAATCAGGATATAATCGTAACGGTCCCGAACCATCTCAATATATTCTTTCAGTATCATCTCCCTGCTCATGGCATTGGCAAGAGAAACCTCAATGCCGGATAACTCCATATTTGCCGGCAACAGATCAATTCCTTCCTGATGGTGCAGCAATCCATATTCTTCATCAAAATCATTCTCATTGATGATATCTGTCATAACCGTAGCCAGCGTCAGCGGAATTTCGTCAGGATCCGGATACCCCAGGCTGATCGTTAAGCTTCCCTGTGGGTCTGCGTCAATTACGAGTACCTTTTTTCCTTCCATGGCCAGACCAACTCCTAAATTGACTGTTACCGATGTTTTCGAACACCCACCCTTCTGGTTTGCAATTGCGTAGATAATACACATCTCAATATCCTCCCGTTAATACGTTTCGCAGGAAATCTCCTGTCTGCCGATATACTGTGTCTGCCTGAGATATTCTTCAAAAATGGATCTTCGGATCCTGACCATTTTTCCGATCTTATATACAGATCCGGCTTCCCTGGCTAACCGTACTACGGGCTTTTCATTAAGCCCGTAGTATTCCATTGCCTCTCTGAACGTAATAAAGTCTCTGCGAAGCATCTCCACATCAACATCATCAATCTGATCTGAAAACTTCCATATACAGCCGCTCATATCGCTTACCTCCGTCCGCGCTTCAATGTGCTTTCCTCTCTGAACTGTTCCAGATATCTATCAAAGATGTCCCGTTTGATCAGAACCGTTCCATCCATCCGGAATATTGCGCCCGCCTTTCCAGCAAGCTCCAACAGTTTCTTGTGGGACATGCTGTAGATGATCTCTGCTTCCTTATAACGGAGATATTGTCTCCGGAGCTTCCTAGCTCCTTCACGTATTTCCGAGCGGTGCTCCAGATCGTAGTATTCTCTTTCTGAAGCAATTGGCTGATAGGTGTGTTCCTTCCTTGTCTCCATGTGTTTCTCCTTTCAGATTATTGACAACAGTTACAATTCAGACCAACAATGACTTCTGTTTTTCCCGGAATAGAAAAAGCACCTTTCAGGATTAACTCCTGAAAGGTGCCTATTCTTGCAATAAGTGCTTCTATTGTCACATGATCGCTAACAATTCATCACCGTTTATTATTCTTCGTGATGCATTGCAAATTTGTTGTCAATTTGTTGTCAACACATTTTCTCAAGTCCGGAAACCCGCATGGTTGCGGCATTTATTCCTTGAGTGACTTCATCGTCGGGAACAGCAAAACGTCTCTGATCGCCGCAGAGTCTGTAAGCAGCATAACCAGACGGTCAATGCCATAACCGATACCGCCTGTCGGGGGCATCCCGATC
>JBGUVT010000115.1:0-3627 GCA_045220485.1 Anaerovoracaceae bacterium
CCAGATCTGCCCCCATATAAGGTAAACGCTTTTATTGGCATAGGCGACATGAAGGCTGATATCTTTTATGACTATCTGCCAGGCAATCGCGTATATAGCGCATACCGATAGCATCAGAAACACAAAAAGATACAGGCGCGGGTTGGTGAAGCTGCCTGCGTTATACGCGTTGGCGGCTGCCTTGGAAAATACGCCTGTAAAAGAGAACACCATTATACATAAGTGAAGAAGTCCGTATGTCTTTACTTTTTCCATAATCTGTGAGGACCCGCCGTACCGGGGACGTTCGCATCCCCGGAGCGAGCCTGACTGAGGAATGTATTAAAAAGGGTTAAGTGTTTGGCAGCAGACGGAGTCGAACCGTCTATATATTCCAACGCTGCCTCATGGCCGGGACCTCCCGGCCTGAAGTGAATTATCATGAAAGGTGATTTCAGATTCCGAAACTTTTTACCCTTCATCTGAAGTTTCGTTATCGTCATCGTCATCATCGTCATCCCGCTTTTTAGCGAGTATAAGGAAAGCTCCTCCTCCCGCAAGCAGAGCAGCAACTCCGCCCAGAACAAACTTTCCGAGCCTGTCAAACCACAGCTTAAATGCATTTTCAGAAACTGAAACCTTGTCTTCAAAGACGGCTTCGTTACCCGCTTTGTCCTTAGCCATGATTTTTACGGACTGTCTTAAGCCCTCACTGAGATTGAGCGTCCAGACACCGTCCTGGTCCGTCTCGGTGAGTGATGCAGCGTTACCGTCAACTGTAGCCGCTATGGAATCGATTCCAGTTAATAGATCTGAGGCCTTTACGGACAGTGTCGCACTTGATGCCTTGATGCCCTTAGGATCGATGCCTTCGACCGTAATAGATGGTTCCGTTCTATCGACCCAGAAGAGGACTTTGCCATTCTCTTCTTTGGACTCCATCTCGTTTCCGACCTCATCTTTACTGATGACATTTATTTCGTACGCGCCTTCAGTTTCAAAATCTCCTGCCGGGAACTTGTGTCTATAGACCTTTTCAGCGAGACCTTCCTCATTTTTTGTTGTTTCGCTGCTATTTCCCACTGTCTGTCCGTCGCGGTAAATGACACGATTCGTATCTGTTACCTTTGAGACATTTCTTTCGGTTATGATGAGATCTGAATCAACATTCTGTACGGCCTTACCCTGAAGGTTCTTTATGTTGTCGTCATATTCAAACCATGATCCAAACCTGTTGACAGTAAAGCTTATGGTCTTAGATGCAGTGTTTCCTGCTTTATCAGATGCGGTCACTGTCATGGTGTACAGTCCATCGTTTTCCTTTATCTGTTCAAAGCTTGGGTTTGATACCGTTTCTCCCGCCCTTGTAAAAGATATGCTCTTTGAGGCAAGATAATCATCGGTGACTGTCGCACCCGGAGCAAGACCTTGTCCATATGTATATATACCGCCGTCTCTGACTCCTGTAATCGTTATGACAGGAGACTTGGTATCGATGGTGAACGTTACTTTCTTAGGACCTCCCTTGTTTCCAGCTTTGTCTGTCGCAGAGGCTGTAATGGTGTATGTTCCCGTCTGTGAGAAAGTCTTCGAATTTACTGACTCGACATCCTTGTTCTTCCACGGAAAGCCTATGTTCTTCTTGCTGTTTCCGAGCTTCTTTACTGCGGATACAGTCACATTGTTACTTTTATAGTGCTTCTCAACAACCTTCACTGATACTTCCTGAGCCTTGTTATAGAAAGCACCATTTTTTACACCGCTGATACTGACTTTAGGTGCCTTTGAGTCCTTTATAAACGTGTAGACCAAGGTTTCTGAATCGTTTTCAGCTGCATCTTTTGCGAATATCGTCACCTTGTATTCGCCATCCTCGCTGAAGGCGGATTCAGGTATATTTACGGTATTCTGCTTCGTAAAGATATTGTCGAAGGTCGTCTTCTTTCCGCCCCTCACGACGTTAACGAAAATACGGTTTCCTTCCTCTTTATAGTGCTTCTCAGTTTCATTGACAGTTATGGTCGGATTGTTGCTGTAGTGTTCACCATTTTTAGCACCTTCCGCTGAAATCTTCGGTGCCTTCTGATCTATTTTGATATTGAATGTGTCAGTTGCCGTGTTCCCCGCATTGTCTTTTGCCGTCACGGTGTATTTGTATATGCCGCTTTCCGACTCATCAGAGAAACTTGCTTTTCCGGAAATGCTTTTCTCTTCTTTTATCTTTTCTGCGAATGAAACCTCTGCTATTGTGCTTCCCTCGCCCTCTATCTTCAATGCCTCAAGACCTGAGAGCGCGTCGCTCGCTTTTGCCGTAAGAGTCGGAAGTTCAGAGTACCAGCCGTACTTGGATTTCTTTCCGGATTCGCTCTTGGTGATCGTTGGTGCGATCTGTTCGAGAGTTACGCTTGAGCCTTCTTCAGTCTTAGCGATAAGGACTTCGCTGGACTTGTTTCCAAACACATCAACAGCGATGAGTTTGACAAGCTGCGCATCCATTAAGGTCTCTTTATCCGGAAGTCCTATGGTAACACTGTACTGATTATCTTCGCCAATGACCGATGCTGCATCGTAACGCACTGTTTCGCCGTTTTTATCGGATACGAGATAGACTTCCTTGATGCCGGCATCTTCTTTGACATCTACATTGACTATCAGTTCTGCCTTCTCCCTGCCGTAGACACCATGTTCCTTGACATATGTCTCGTCATCGCCAGCCTCTGTCGTTACGGAAACGACCTCCGGTGCGCCAGAATCCACCTTTACCCTTTCTCCGGTGAGAATGGACGAGCAGAAGGAACCTATAAACACGAAGAAGCTGCTGACGGAACCGTCAGATGCTACATCAACGTCAATGGAATCCGCTGCCGTCCCATCGAGGTTTTTCGAGAGCCTTTTGCCTGACACACCTTCTATCTCGTATGTGCCCGCTTCCTTTACCCAGACTTTACCATTTATTTTTTTTACGCTGTCTGTTTCCTTGAATTGATAGTCTGAGCCTTGAGGCTTATATCTTTCGCGGATGTACAGCTTATTGTCCTTTGGCTCTTCTTCGGTGCCTTCCTCCATGCTGCCTGAAGCTTCATAGTAGGTATCACTTCTGTCGATGGACCATTCGTATTTGCCGTTTTCCGCTCTTTCATCATCTGTTAGCGTGTAGGAGAATTTCCCGTCAGAACCGGAAGTCACTGTAACCGAACCGCTTTTCAGTTCGATGCTGATGTCGATACCGCTTTTGGCGGATCCCGAACTTTCAGATGCTGAATATACATACTGATATACAGTGCCCGTCAGCTGATAGACTGCAGCTGCGGGTTCATCCTGCGGGGGCGTTTCTCCGTCCCCCTCTCCCTCCGCAAATACCGTCATAGGCATCAGCATCAGAGCTGCGCTTAGCAGTATAGCAAGGAGCTTTTCAATTCTTTTTTTCATTTCCCTTTTTTCCTCATGTCTTCCTTCTGCAATAACAATCTTTTTTCTTGGTCTCGTTTGGCGGGGAGAGATGAGGCCTGCCGCCCCGCCAAAAGAGAAGCTTCTCCGGGCTGGATATGCAAAAGGTGTTGTAAAAAATATTTCCCGGATACATATGGCAGCCTGCAGAATTGAACTGCATTAACTCCTGTAGCCGCCAAAAAAGGGAGGCATCACCTC
>JBGUVT010000116.1:0-2068 GCA_045220485.1 Anaerovoracaceae bacterium
CGAAGTTCAGGAAGTCCTACAGCATACTGCAGGATGAAGTGTACGACCACATGATCAGTCACGGCTTCACCGGCTTTGAGCGCGGAGAGCGAGGCAGCACTGCGGTGCACCTTGACACTCTGCAGTACAAGATCGAGAAGGACCGGGAGAGGCTTGCCGAAATAGAGAGCCGCATTGATCAGGCAAAGCTTGACTATGCGCCGGCACTCGAAGCGAAGCGGAAGATCGAAGAGATAGACAGTCTGGGAAAGAAAAACATCACAGGCAAGGTCGTACTGTCTGACAAGGACTACAATGATCTCACTGCCCTGGCCAAGGAAGGTCTGACGAGTCGGTCGACCATCTGGGACATGCACCGGACGATCGAGTACTATCGCGACGGGTTCAATCGCTACGCCACCAGGTATGAGAACCTCCGGGACAAGTATGAGGAACTGACCGAAAAGACAAGACCATTTCTGGATGCGATGGAGCACTTCCCTGAGCTGGTCACTGCGTTCGTGAACAAGCTGAAGGATCACTTCAGGGACAAGGCCGCCAAAGAACAGGCCGAAAGAGAACGGCAGATAGCCGAGCGCGAGAAGCAGCGCGCGATGAGGAAGCTCACGAAGAAAGGGCGGGATCTCGAACGATGAACAAAACAATCAACAACACAATAGTTATTACTGTCTGCAGCTGCGCAAGCTGCTTTTTTTATTAAGGAGGAATTGCATATGACACTGGAAGTAATTAGGAAGATCGCATTGATCAGCGGCTCGGAAACAGGATTCAGAAAGGAACTGAACGTCGTGTCCTGGAATGGAAGGGAACCGAAGTATGACCTCAGGAACTGGTCGCCAGAAGGGATGGCGCTCAAGGGGCTGACCCTGACAGAGGAAGAGGCGAAGGAACTCCAAAAGGCGCTGAACGACATGTTCACTGAACAGGCTGAATAATATCGGTCTGCCAGGACACAAAATGTTCCGAGAAGAGAGTAGGAGGGACAAAAAAGGGACAATGCTATCTGTACACTAGACTTGGACAGAAGTTCACATATCAATGTGAGGTCACCAGATGGCAGAATTACGCACAGTAGTACAGACACAGCTCATCAAGAAAGAACGCAAAGACGGATCCGTCACGCCTCTAAGGAATGCGGCATGGATCCCTGCGTTTTATTTCATACCGGAAGATATCCTGCAAAAGTGCGGCTCTGACATTTACAGCATCCCGCGTACTATTGGAGAGCTTTGGAAAGATGAGGCTGCGATTGCTACGGTTGAGAGTGACCTTTTTAATCTGGTCCTCTCGGATGCCTATGCATATATGGTATGGCCTTTCTTATGCCCTGAGATCCCGTATATGGAAATATTCTCGGGTGATGAACCGTCCTGGAAACTTGCACACCGCCCGGGCATATGGGTCCGGGCTCTGCAGGAATGCGGATATATGCCGACGATAGAAGAGCTACTGGCAAGCGGTGAATATGATTATGAATTCAATTTCATGTCATGGGAAGCCGTCAGCTATCTTCTCTCGGTCGCAGTGACGTGGGCTGTGCAGTCGAACAATCTTCAGCCAATCATTGATACTGCAAAAGAGTTCAGATGTTTTGAAGACTTCGATTACCGTGAGAGTAATCAGAAGATCGACTTCGTTCGCAAGTGGTATCACACACGCACTAAGCATCCGCAGATATCTCTTGAGGGATATCAGGAACATTGTAAGCAATACTATGACGACATAGAATGGGAGATCCCTGACCCTATCAGCTCATTCGAAGAGGAGGTCGAAGCGAGAGTCGATGTAAACAAGTTTCTGTCCAAGATCAAAGATAAGGACAAGCAGATATTACAGATGAGAGCAGAAGGCTACACCAATCAGGAGATCGCGGACAGAATTGGCTACAAGACACACAGTGCCGTAGTCAAGCGAATTAAAAAGCTTGGCAAGATGTATCAGGAATCCTCCGGCCTCAACTTCGGATTCTAATACGTTATCACTAAGAAAGAATTGAACACGTTATATCTCGACTCCCTAACGGGGGTCTTTTTGTTTTGCAAAAAAATGGAGGTTTCATTATGTATAA
>JBGUVT010000117.1:0-18876 GCA_045220485.1 Anaerovoracaceae bacterium
AGGGCACCGTTTCACGGTGCCCTTTCTATTTTGACCGGAAAACTGATATAATTATTAAGTTATGAACATATTGCTTGAGCTGTTTATTGTATTTTTTAAACTTGGCGCCTTCACTATCGGGGGCGGTATTGCCATGCTTCCGCTTTTGCAGAATACACTTATCAATGAGAAGAAGTGGTTCACTAAAGAGGAGTTCATGGACATTGTTGCTGTGTGCCAGAGTCTGCCGGGGGTAGTGGCTATAAACATGGCGACTTATGTAGGATACAAAAAGAAGGGGCTGATAGGTTCGGTCGTTTCGACGTTTGGAGTAACCATCCCTTCGTTCACAATGATACTTATTATCGCCAGGTTCATCACATCGATGGGTGACAACGGTGTGCTGATGGGAGCTATGGCCGGTCTCAGAGCTGCAGCGCTCGGAATGGTAGTCGTTGCTCTGATACAGCTTATGCCTGCGGCCATCAAAAACAAATGGGCTATGCTGGCAGCGGTAGTTGCTTTCGTGCTCATAGCCATACTCAAAGTTAATACGGCATATGTAATACTGCTGTTTGCCGTACTTGGCATAACAGTAACTTTTGCGGGAAGCCGCAGGACGGTTGCCGCGGCTGAGGGCGCTGCTTCAGGAGCAGAAAATGCAGATGCCGCTGGGACGGAGAAAGCAGAAGCTGACGAAGGAGGTGAGTCCGAATGATATTCTGGCAGCTCTTTATAAGCTTCTTCAAGGTCGGACTCCTGGGGTTCGGAGGAGGCCTTGCCATTGTAAGGCTCATCTACGACAGCATACAGCCGTTCCTCGACATGAGTCAGGAGACGTTTGCAAATATAGTTGCTATATCCCAGATAACTCCGGGACCGCTCGCGGTCAATACTGCTACTTATGTAGGATACGAGGCGGCAGGTATCGGCGGTTCGGCGGCGGCTACATTCGGAGTCATTCTGCCGGCGTTCATTATCGTCAGCCTGGTCTGCCGCACCATACAGAAGTTCAGGGACAGCAAGATCGTTAACGGTGCGCTGGCGGGGATAAGGCCGGCGACAATGGGACTTATTGCAGCTGCAGCTGCGACACTTGTAAGGCCGTCTCTGGCAGGCGAAGGCAGGCTCGGCACGGGGCTTCTGACAAAACTAGGTGCTGATGCAGGAAGCGGCTTTTTTGGCTTTATTTCAGGCTCGCCTGTAGACGTGATTTCTGTTATCATATTGGTTGCAACAGTAATAATGATAGCAAAGTATAAAAAGAGTCCGTTCATTGTGCTGATCATCATGGGATGCATCGGCGCAATACTCGGAGTTTAGGATATGAGCTTGCGGCATGACGAGACAGTGCCGTCTGCTGAAAAGGAGGAGAAATGCAGGTCTATAACACTCTTACTAACAGAAAAGAAGAATTCGTACCTATCGAACCCGGAAAGGTAAAGATGTATGTGTGCGGCCCTACGGTCTACAATTTTTTCCATATAGGTAACGCACGTCCTTTCGTGGTATTCGACACACTCAGAAGATACTTTAAGTTCAGAGGCTACGAGGTGAAATTCGTTCAGAACTTCACTGACGTAGATGACAAGATCATCAACAGAGCAAAGGAAGAGGGCATTACGGCTCCTGAGGTCTCCGAGAAGTATATAAAGGAGTACTTCAACGATGCAGAGGCTCTTAATGTTCTGAAGGCCGATGTCCATCCTAAGGTATCGGAGCACATCCCGGAGATTATCACGTTCGTACAGACCCTTATCGACAAGGGCTACGCTTACGAGGCTGACGGCGATGTCTATTATTCGACACGTAAGTTCCCTGAGTACGGAAAGCTTTCCGGTCAGAACATCGACGATCTTGAGAGCGGAGCACGCATCGCTATAGGTGAAGTCAAGAAAGATCCTCTGGACTTCGCTCTCTGGAAAGCACGCAAAGAAGAGTCCGAGATCGCCTGGGAGTCGCCTTGGGGCATGGGAAGACCGGGCTGGCACATTGAGTGCTCAACAATGGCAAAGAAGCATCTCGGCGATACGATCGACATCCACGGCGGCGGCCAGGACCTCACATTCCCGCATCACGAGAACGAGATCGCACAGTCAGAGGCCTGCAACGGAGTTCCGTTCGCGCACTACTGGATGCACAACGGATATATAAATGTAGACGGCAAGAAGATGTCTAAGTCGCTCAACAACTTCTTCACAGTCAGGGATATCCGCGAGAACTACAGCGGAGACGTCATCAGATTCTTCCTGCTGAGCGGACACTACAGAAGCCCTATCAATTTCTCCGACACTCTGATGGAGCAGTCGAAGCAGGGTTATGAGAGGATTGCTACTGCTATCGAGACGCTCGAGTTCCTTAAGGCAAACGGAAGTGATGAGGCTATGGCTGACGAGGCTGCAAAGATCGTATCGCTCGACAAGCACAGAGAAAAGTTCATCGAGGTGATGGACGACGATCTCAATACAGCTGACGGCATTGCTGCCATCTTCGAACTCGTATCCGAGATCAATCTCGATGTTAAGGACGGAGCTTCGAAGTCCTTCGCTGAGGAAGCACTGAAGAGGATCAGAGAACTGACAGAGGTGCTCGGAATCTTCGGCGGAGAAGATGAAGAGGAAGGCCTCGGAGACGACATCCAGGCTCTGATCGATGAGAGACAGGCTGCACGCAAGGAAAAGAACTGGGCCAGAGCAGATGAGATCCGCGACCAGCTTGCCGCAATGGGAATAACTCTCAAGGATACGCCTCAGGGTGTACAGGTAATACGTAATTAATATATAAATGCGCAGCCGACATTGGCTCCTCGCTTGCTTGTCGCTAAGGCTGCTTGCCAGTCGCCAAGTGCCGGCTAACGCTCAGTCTCCGCGCAGGGTATGCTGCCTGCGCCTATGCATAAAAAATGAGTAAAGCAGATACACTTTTTGTAAATATGTGTCAGGACATACTGGACCATGGGTTCAGTACTGAAGGGATGCCTGTGCGTCCGCACTGGGAAGACGGCACTCCTGCGCACACCATAAAGAACTTTGGTGTGGTCAACCGTTATGATCTGTCGGAGGAATTCCCGGCGCTCACTTTGCGTCCGACCGCCATCAAGCTGGCGACTGACGAGATGCTCTGGATATGGCAGAAGAAGTCCAACAGGCTGGCTGATCTGAAGAGCCATGTGTGGGACGAATGGGCTGATGAAGAGGGAACCATCGGAAAAGCCTATGGCTATCAGATGGCAAAAAAGTATAAATTCAAGCAGGGTGAAATGGATCAGGTAGATAACGTTCTGTGGTGCCTCAAAAACGACAGGTACAGCAGGCGCATCCTGACCAACCTCTACAACTTCGAGGACCTCTCGGAGATGAGGCTCGAACCGTGCGCGTACTCGATGACTTTCAATGTAAAGGGTGATACGCTTAACGGCATACTCAACCAGCGTTCGCAGGATATACTGGCTGCCAACAACTGGAATGTGGTGCAGTACGCCATGCTCCTCATGATGATGGCTCAGGTATCCGACCTGAAGGCGGGTGAGCTGGTGCATGTGATATCTGATGCCCATATCTATGACAGGCATGTGGATATCATAAAAGAGCTTATTGCGAGACCGCAGTATCCGGCGCCGAAAGTCACGCTCAATCCTGACATAAAGAACTTCTACGACTTTACGACAGATGACATAAAGGTTGAGAATTATCAGCACGGTGAACAAATACGAAATATACCGGTAGCTATTTGACATCCATCATACAGCCGCATCGCAGCGGCTGTTGTACGTTAATCAGGTAAGTACGGGACCGGAAAGCAATGACAAAAGAAGAGATCAGAAAAATGAATACCACTACTCTCGCATACCTCGGGGATGCTGTCTTTGAGGTTATCGTGCGCGAGAAGATAGTGACTGAAAAGCCGGGCGACGTTGGCCGGGCACATCATACTGCCGTGAGATATGTCTCGGCGGCAGGCCAGGCGAAAGCTGCGAAGGCGATGATAAACGAAGGATTTCTTACTGAGGAAGAAGAAAAGATCTACAAGCAGGCGCGCAATCACCGCGCGATGTCAAGACCGCAGAACGCGGATCCACGCGAGTATAAGATTGCTACCGGCTTCGAAGCTCTGCTGGGCTATCTCTATCTCTCTGACGACAGACAGAGGCTCCGCGAGATCGCGGCCGAAGCCGTACGCATAGTAGATGCAGCAGGTAAGTAGGCAGACATGAAACTGAAATACTCCGACAACAGAAAAGTATTCAATATTCACACTGACGGTATACCTTGCCTTTCTTTCGACATGTTCGACAGGTTAGGAGTGCCGAATCTTTTCACGACCAGATACATCAGCTATGATGAAGCGAGCGGGACCGGAGTCAAGGGCCTGCGCTGTGCTGTCATGAAGACGGAATCTGTTGAGGAAGCTTCGCCGGTATGCAGAGCCAACAGGGACATCCTTGCACATCAGCTGGGTTCGTCGCTCGATATGGAACTCGTTACCGATCAGAAACACACCAATTACGTTCATGTAGCTACATGTGAGGAAGATCTTGGAGTCGCAACTGTAGGCACATTCTCCCTTCACAGGCAGTTTGTGGATGGCATAGTTACGGACATACCGGACGCCCTGCTGACGGTCTTCGGCGGAGACTGTCCGCCTGTGTATATCGTGGATCCGAAGCGCAGAGCTGCCGGACTGGTACACGCGGGATGGAAGGGTACCCTAGGTAAGATACCGCAGGTCGCCATAGCGCAGATGACGGTGAAGTTCGGATGTGATCCTGCAGATATGTACGCGGCGATTGGTCCGGGCGTTTGCAGGGACTGCTATGAGATGGGCGATGAGGTGTACGATGCTTTCGCTGATCAGTGGAGCCACGAAGATGCCGACCTTATACTCAGCCGCTATCCTGCGAAAGATGCGGACGGGAATGATATCCCGGGCGGGAAATACCATCTCGATCTGAGGGAAGCCAACAAGCTGACGCTGCTGAGAGCGGGAGTTCCGGCAGACCATATTGCCGTATCCAACGTGTGTACTATGTGCAATGTGGATACGTTCTACTCATACCGCGGGCGCGCTCTTGAGAATGAGCAGGTGGCGATGCTGGTCAACCGCTTCGAATAACAGAGGTAGAAAGAATGAATCTTATTGTAGCTGCAGATAAAAAGTGGGGCATCGGACGCGACGGCGGGCTGCTGGCTTCGATACCTACCGACATGAAATACTTCAGGGAGCATACGACCGGCAAGGTGGTGGTAATGGGGCGCAAGACCCTTGAGTCCATGCCGGGTAAACGCGGGCTTCCGAAGAGGATAAACTATGTGCTTACAACGAATCCGGATTATGAGGCTGAGCGCTGCACAGTTGTGAATTCGGAGGATGAGCTCTGGGAGGAGCTCTCGCAGTATGAGCCTGACGACGTCTTTCTGATAGGCGGGGCGCATCTGTACAATAAATTCTACAGAATGTGCGATAAGCTTTATGTGACGAAGATGGACGCTGACCTCGACGCGGATACATTCATTGTGGATTTCGATACGGATCCTGACTACGAGGTGATCAGCGAGAGCGAATCGGTCACGGAAAACGGTATAACATTCAGATTTGTGGTTTATGCAAGAAAGGGAGAATAATGCGTTTTTATACTAAAGAGTACTATACATTAATGATGTCTCTGGGCGCAGCGGACATGTACGAGCCGGTGATCGACAAGGATTACACGGATGAAGAAATAGAAGAGCTGTATCAGAAGGCTCTCGATAAATATGTAGAGGAAGAGCGTGCGGACTATGACGCTCCGCCGGTGCTGTATCTTGATGATGCCGGAGATCCTGAAGCTCTTGAAATGTTCAGGATCGAGACTGAGGAGTATGAAAACCGCGAGCCGTTCGATGAAGAAGAGACGGCAGAGGACTTCGAAGAGCTCTATAAGGATAATCTGGAGGATCCTGACGAAGACCTTCCTGACTGGGTCAGAGATGAGGTCGACCCGAGGATACTGGCTATGTATTTCATGCCTGAGAAGATATACAGGAAACTCTCTGAGCAGGATGCTGCCAATGAGGAGAAATACGAAGCTCTTGATGAGCGTGCGGACGAAGCCCTCGATGATATGATAGCTGGGCTTCCTGAAGAGTATGAAGAGCTGTTTGAGACTCTCGAGGAGCTTGAGGACGCTTATGTTCTCGGCATAGAGAAGACCGGCGATGAGATAGAACTGAAGCTCGAAGGCTGGGACGACGAAGGAGAAGAGGCTGTTTATACGCTGAGATTTGACGAAGTGGAAGTGCTTGAGGACGATGGCGTCACAGCACATCCGGGCAAGGACGAGGACGGAGATACCGAATCTGACTGCGAACTTGTTTACAGTGAAATATACATCGAGGATGGAAAACCTGAGATACATATGATGTTCGACAATGACGGACTGAAATATCTCACCTTCAGATGTGCGGAGGCATATGCCTACATGGCAGTGAATGAATAAAGATGAGCAAGAGAGACAATAAGAGGTTCAACGATAAAGACAGAAAAAGCGCACCTAAAAGAGGCGGCAAGAACCGCCGCGACTATGGTGACGAGTATGTTTATGAACCTAAGAAGAGATCGTCTTCGGCAGGTCCGCGGAGACAAAGCGGATCAGGAGCCAGGGCCAAGAGCCCGACAAGGGGCAAGGTTCCCGGAAAGGAAGCTCGCAGGGTGCTCGGCTTTGACATGAATGAATCATATGAAGAGCCAAAGGCACTGATCGGTACCGACGGACTTGAAGTGGTAGCCGGAAGAAATCCTGTAGTGGAGGTTCTGTCAGGTGAGCGTGACGTGGAGCGTATATTTATAGCTGACGGTTCTGAAGGTTCGGTGTCGAAGATAGTTGCCCTTGCAAGAGAGCAGGGAGTTATAGTCGACTTCGTACCAAAAGAGAAAATCGACGCGATGGCCCCGGGTGTGAAGCACCAGGGCGTGGTCGCCAAAGTGAGCGAATATAAATATGCGGAAATGGAGGATGTATTTGCCAGAGCGGAAGCCTCGGGCGAGGATCCTTTCATAATCATACTTGATGAGATATCGGATCCGCACAACCTGGGCGCGATAATCAGGACAGCTGAATGCGCCGGCGCTCACGGCGTCGTGATCCCAAAGAGGCGTGCCGCCTCTTTGACGCAGACAGTTGCACTGTCTGCCGCCGGCGCCATAGAAAACATGCCGGTCGTACAGGTAACGAATCTTGCGCGTACAATTGAGGAACTGCAAGCAAAGGGCATCTGGGTAGGCGCGGCCGACATGGATGGCGAGACCTACTACGAAGCAAACCTTACAGGTCCGATAGCCATAGTCATCGGCAACGAGGGCAAGGGCGTCGGCCGCCTTGTAAAGGAAAAGTGCGATTTCGTGCTTTCCATTCCGATGTACGGCAAAATCAATTCGCTTAATGCATCCAATGCTGCAGCAATTTTAATGTACGGCATCCGCCGCGCTCGTACAGGAGAAAAATAGCACGGTCGTGTTACTGCTCATAGAGATAATTATCTCCGTACGGTAATGGGAGATTAGGAAATATATAACAGACGCCAATGTCCCCCGCCTCTATAGGCGGCGGGGTCCATCTTCGACCGTCGGTGGCGGGTATCAATCCCCGGCCGACGCTCTCAGGAGCTGAAGCTCCGGCGTCTGTTGACGGCGTCGCGCGCTTCAATCAAGCGAATTTGTTATGAGGAAGAACCCACGCAGTGGGAGGAGCCCTGATAACGGCTTGTTGGAGCTTTGCTCCTGGTTGAATGATTTAAATATGTATTACATAAGCTCACAAAAGGAAATTTAAAAAATTTTCTACATTGAGGCTCGTTTTATGCCTATCAATGTAGAAAAAATTTCTTTTTTGATACTTTGCATTATTATTCGTTGTCTTTCATGATGGAAACATCCTCAAATTCGGCCTAAATAACCGGAAATGGTCTCCTTATCGCAATGCATAATGGCTGACGATCTTAAATGAGCGCAGACCGAAGTATCTGAGGCTGCTATTTTCATCACAAGACTATCGGACAGGACGTGATTTTTCTACACGAGAGCCTATTTTTCGAAGACTTATGTAGAAGATTTTGAAGAACTCCTTTTTAACGGGAAGAGTGCTGGTATTATTATTCACAACTTTGAATAATACTCTGGAAGCGTGAAATATGACTATATTTCTGCAGAAAAAAATCTTATTTCGACTATAAAACCGCTTGACAATAAAACCCTTGCAAAGTATACTCATTGAGCGACTTTAAGAAGAAAATCGGAGCACTGGGCAACCGGGCTTCGAGTTTTCGAGTGAAAGGACGCATTTTTCAAGGATTAGATAGATTAAGGAGAAAACAGATGGCAGCAGGCGTTAGACAGAAAGTCATCCTCGCATGCACAGAGTGCAAGCAGAGAAACTACAATACAATGAAGAACAAGAGAAACAACCCTGACAGGATTGAGCTCATGAAGTATTGCAAGTTCTGCAACAAGGAAACTCTCCACAAGGAGACAAAGTAATCTATATTCGATTATAGACGGAGACTTAAGATGGCTGATAACAATAGCAACGGAAGCAAGCAGAATAAATCGAGAGAAGATCTCGCAAAGGCTGCACAGGCATCCGCAACAAAAAAGAGTCAGAACAGTAAGAACCAGGGCAAAAAGGGCGGACTGCTCGCATACCTCAGGGGCGTCAGACAGGAGTTCAAGAAGGTCGTATGGCCTACAAGAGAAGAGCTCACAACTGACACCATCGTAGTGTTTGCATGCGTAATATTCTTCGCAGCCGCATTCTGGCTGATCGATACAGGTTTCCTGGCTGCTCTTAAGGGCATCCTCGGAATAACACTGTCCTGACCCAAGGAGTTTATAAATGACAGATAAGATCGATAATATCGAAAATATCGAAAGCGCACAGACAATCGATACCGCAGAGACCAGGGAGCCGGAAAGAGCAAGATATACTCCGCTCGAGGGTGAAGGTCTCAGAGGCGACGGTACTGCGAAGTGGTATGTAGTGCACACATATTCGGGCTATGAGAACAAAGTAAAGACCAGCATAGACAGGATGGTCGAGTACCGCGGAATGCAGGATCTCATTCAGGAAGTCGTAATCCCGACAGAAGAAAGAATCGAGATCAAAGACGGAGTCAAGAAGGTAAAGACCCGCAAGCTGTTCCCTGGATACGTCGTCATCAAGATGGTCGTAAACAATGAGACATGGTACCTCGTACGTAATACTGAGGGCGTTACCGGTTTCGTTGGCCACGGTTCCGATCCTATTCCACTGACAAAAGAGGAAATCGTAAGGATGGGAATCGAGAAACTCAGAATCGACCTGGATATCGAGGTGGGCGATACTATCCGCATCATCGGAGGAGTCTTCGAAGGCCAGCTCGGCATAGTAGAAGCAATCAATCCGGAGAAGCAGATCGTAAAGGTCCGTATCTCGATGTTCGGTAGAGATACCCCTGCAGAGATCGAATTCTCTCAGGTAAGCAAGCTTAGATAGTTTGCGCTAAAAACTGAAGAAAGGAGACAGCAATGGCAAAGAAGATCGACGGCTACATCAAGCTGCAGATCCCTGCCGGAGCAGCAACACCTGCACCACCGGTTGGCCCGGCTCTCGGACAGAAGAGTGTTAACATCATGGACTTCTGCAAGCAGTTCAACGCAAGAACATCGGACCAGCAGGGAATGATCATCCCAGTAGTAATCACAGTTTACACTGACAGATCGTTCGATTTCGTATGCAAGACTCCACCGGCAGCAGTCCTCATCAAGAAGGCAGCTGGTATCGAGCACGCATCCGGAAATCCTAAGAAGGAAAAGGTTGCATCCATCACGCTCGCACAGGCAGAAGAGATCGCAAAGACAAAGATGCCGGATCTCAACGCAGCATCCCTCGAGGCAGCAACAGACATGATCAAGGGAACAGCTCGCAGCATGGGAGTTACGGTAGTTGAGTAATGAAGTGGGAGGCTAACGCCGCAGGTACCACAAGGAGGAAAAATGAAAAGATCAAAAAGATACGCAGAGATCGCGAAGTCTTATGACAAGCACGAGCTCGTAGATGTCGAAACAGCAGTAAAGCAGCTCAAGGGCTTCAAGGATGCTAAGTTCGACGAGACCGTAGAGATGCACTTCCGTCTCGGAGTTGACGGCAGACACGCAGATCAGCAGGTAAGAGGAGCTATGGTTCTCCCTCACGGCACAGGCAAGACCAAGAAAGTTCTGGTTTTCGCTAAGGGCCCTAAGGCAGAGGAAGCTTTAGCAGCAGGCGCAGACTTTGTTGGCGCTGAGGATATGGCAGACAAGATCAGAACCGAGAACTGGTTCGGATTCGACGCAGTAGTCGCAACACCTGACATGATGGGAGTTGTAGGACGCCTTGGTAAGATCCTCGGACCTAGAGGTCTCATGCCAAACCCTAAGTCAGGCACAGTTACAATGGACCTTACAAAGGCTCTCTCAGACATCAAAGCCGGTAAGGTTGAGTACAGACTTGACAAGTCCAACATCATCCACTGCATCATCGGAAAGAAGTCCTTCACAGAAGAGCAGCTCGTTGAGAACGCAAACGCTCTCATCCAGGCAATAGCAAAGGCTAAGCCGGCAGCAGCAAAGGGACAGTATTTCAGAAGCATCACAATCGCAGCAACGATGAGCCCTGGAGTAAAGATCAACCCTGTAACTGTAATTCAGTAGTCTGATAAGACAAACAAAATTAGAATATCCAACCTAAGACAGCGGGTGCGAAAGCTTAATTTCCCGCCGAGGTACAATTCATAGATTTGAACCCCGCTGTCTTCATGACGCGGGGTATTTGTACCTACATGACAAAACTAGGCGAAGGGATATCGCCGGAAAGGAGAAAAAATGTCTGTAGAAGCAAAGAAAGCTAAACAGGTCGTCATCGACGAGATCAAGGGAAAATTTGAAAAAGCCGGATCAATCGTAGCAGTTGACTATCTGGGACTCACTGTAGCCGAGGCCGATAAAATGAGAGCAGAGCTCCGTAAGGAAGGCGTCGACTTCACAGTATATAAGAACACGCTGATCAAGAGAGCAATCGACGGAACTGAATTCGCCGGCCTCGCTGATGGCGACGTTCTCAAAGGCTCAACGGCTCTCGCATTCAGCGGAGAAGACGCTACAGCCGGTGCAAGAGTACTTGCAAAAGCCATCAAGGAATACAAGAAGATGGCATTCAAGGGCGGATTCGTAGAGGGACACGTTTACGATAAGGCTCAGATCGAGGAGTTCGCAAGCATTCCGGGAAGAGATGTACTTATTGCCCGTTTCATGGGAAGCATCCAGAGCCCGATGACAAAGCTCGCGCTCACACTCAAGGCGATCGCAGAAAAGGACGCATAATCACAGAATTTTACACACATGGCGGCAAGGCTGCCGCATAACAGATATTTGAAAAGGAGAAAAACAATGGATAAGACTCAGATCATTGAGGCTCTTAAGAGCATGACTATTCTTGAGATCAACGAGCTCGTTAAGGCTCTTGAAGAAGAATTCGGCGTTTCCGCAGTAGCAGTAGCAGCTCCTGCAGCAGGCGGCGCAGCAGCAGCAGAAGAAGAAGAGAAGAGCGAATTCAACGTCGTTCTGAAGGAGATCGGACAGGAAAAGATCAAGGTTATCAAGGCTGTCAGAGAAGCTACAGGACTTGGACTGAAGGAAGCAAAGGCTGTCGTAGACGGAGCTCCTACAGTTGTAAAGGAAGGCGTACTGCCTGACGAAGCTAACGCTCTTAAGGAGGCTCTCGAGGCTGTTGGCGCTGTAGTTGAACTTCAGTAACCAGCTCGACATTTTCCGTTCTGCGTCGTTGCAGCCGAGAATCGATCGCTTACGTACGTCTTAGTACGCGCGCTCACGATTCACTCCTGCGCCTCGCATAACGAAAAATCTCTTCGCCGAAGAGAAAAAAATAGCTGAGCATTTGTCTCGGCGCAGAGACTCTGCGGTAGCCGGCACTTAGCGATTGACGAGCCGTAGGCGAAGTCAGAGCTTAGTACCGCTGCGTTAAGCCGCAGCGAGGCGGGAGCCGTGCTCTGCGAAGAGATAAATGCGAAGCACTACAAATTGAACCGTGCGATATCGGTTCGAACCACGCAATAAAATGAGCCCCGGCTATCGAGGCTCATTTCGCGCGTTTAAGGGTGGCGTTTTGCAGGTAATTTTTGAAAAAATCTTTGCACTTTTTCAAAAACAATGAATCAAAAACGCCATATGCGCCGCACGCAGCAATTGTCCCGCCGCGAGCGTGACAGCGAGCGAAGGGAAATTGCGACGAGATGCGGCGCAACAGATATTTCTTTATAGAAAAGCAAGGAGTAACAGAACATGCCAACCCCAGTAAAAGTTGGAAGAAAAGAGCGTATGAGCTTTGCCAAGATCAATGAGGTCTGCGAGATGCCTAACCTCATCGATGTCCAGACAAAGTCATACAAATGGTTTGTCGAAGAGGGCCTCGGCGAGGTGCTCGACGACGTATCTCCTATCCGCGATACTACCAATACACTTAGCCTGGAATTCGCGGATTACCAGTTCTCCGACACTCCTAAATACGATCAGGAGGAGTGCAAGGAGAGAGATGCCACATACGCGACAGCTCTGACAGTCAAGGTAAGGCTGATCAACCGCGAGACCGGTGAGATCAAGGAACAGGACGTGTTCATGGGCGATTTTCCTCTCATGACTGAGAAGGGCACATTCGTCTACAACGGAGCCGAGAGAGCCATCGTTACACAGATGGTACGTTCTCCTGGACCGTACTTTGACGTTGCCACAGACAAGTCCAACCAGAGACTTTACAGCTCGCAGGTCATCCCTAACAGAGGTGCATGGCTCGAGTACGAAACAGATTCCCAGGGCATTCTGTATGTCAGAGTCGACAGAACGAGAAAGCAGCCGCTTACATCGTTCCTCAGAGCACTCGGCATCATTGATCCTGAAGCGCTTGCGCTCAGCAGCAACGAAGACATCATCGCTATCTTCGGCGAGGATGAGAGACTGATGCGCACACTCGAAAAGGATACAACAAAGAACAGCGCAGACGGACTCAGAGAACTTTACAGAAGACTGAGACCGGGAGAGCCGCCGACAGTTGAGAACGCAAGATCCATGCTGATGGCGCTGCTCTTCGATGAGAGACGCTATGACCTCGCAAAGGTCGGAAGATTCAAATATAACCGCAAGCTGGGACTGCACGACAGACTCGTCGACACAGTTGCAGCAGAAGATGTAATCGATCCTAACACCGGCGAGATCCTCGTTGAAAAAGGCGGACATATCTCAAGATCGATGGCTATGGTCATCGAAGATGCCGGCGTTAAGTCAGTTTATGTGTACAGCAAGAACGAAGACGAAGAGGAAAATGTCACAAAGGTCATCGGAAATAACTTCGTAGACCCTGCTAAGTATGTTGACATCGACCTCACACCTTACAGGCTGTCCGAGAAGGTCTTCTATCCTGTCCTCATGGACATCATCGAGAAGGCTGAAGGCGATGAAGACAAGCTCAAATCGCTCATCGCAAACAGAAGAAAAGAGCTGAGCCCGAAGCACATCATCCTCGAGGATATCATCGCTTCCATCAGCTATCTGATCAACCTCAACAGCGGCGTAGGCGAGACCGACGACATTGACCACCTCTCCAACAGACGTCTTAAGACAGTCGGAGAGCTCCTGCAGAACCAGTGCAGGATCGGATTCGCAAGAATGGAGAAGACTATCAGAGAGAGAATGACTACTGAGAACTCGACTCCTCAGCAGCTGATCAACATCAGACCTGTGACTGCAGCTATTAAGGAGTTCTTCGGATCATCCCAGCTGTCACAGTTCATGGACCAGAACAACCCGCTCGCAGAGCTGACTCACAAGAGAAGGCTCTCGGCACTCGGACCTGGCGGACTTTCAAGAGAGAGAGCCGGCATGGAGGTCAGAGACGTACACTACTCACACTACGGCAGAATGTGCCCTATCGAGACACCTGAAGGTCCTAACATCGGACTTATCGGTTCGCTCACAACATACGGCATCATCAACCAGTACGGATTCATCGAGACTCCGTACCGCAAGGTCGACAAGGAGAAGGGCATCGTCACAACAGAGGTTAAGTACCTCGCAGCTGCTGACGAAGACCTCATGATCGTTGCACAGGCGAACGAGCCTCTCGATGAAGAAGGCCACTTCGTCAACAACAAGGTCGCTGTAAGAGGAATCAAGGGTGAGATCACCATGGTTCCGAAGACAGAAGTTGACTACATGGACGTTTCGCCTAAGCAGGTAGTATCCGTAGCCACGGCAATGATCCCGTTCCTCGAGAACGACGACGCTAACCGTGCGCTGATGGGTTCAAACATGCAGAGACAGGCAGTTCCTCTGCTCGTTACTGAAGCGCCTTACATCGGCACAGGTATTGAGTACAAGGCTGCATGTGACTCCGGTGCTGTAGTTCTCTGCAAGCACGCCGGTGTCGTAACATATGTCGACGCTAATTACGTCAGAGTCACAAGAGACGATGACGGAACCGTAGATGAGTACAAGATGCTCAAATTCAAGCGTTCCAACCAGGGAACCTGCATCAACCAGAGACCTATCGTCGCATACGGCGAGCATCTGGAAGCAGGCGAAGTAGTTGCTGACGGTCCGTCCACAAGCCTGGGCGAGATCTCCCTCGGAAAGAATCTCCTGATCGGATTCATGACATGGGAAGGCTACAACTACGAGGACGCTATCATCCTCAACGAGAGACTGCTCATGGACGACGTGCTCACTTCTCTCCATATCGAGAAGCACGAGTGCGAGGCCAGAGACACCAAGCTCGGACCTGAGGAAATCACAAGGGATATCCCTAACCTTCCGGGCGACATGCTCAAGGAGCTCGATGAAGAAGGTATCGTCAGAATCGGCGCAGAGGTCAAGTCTAACGACATCCTCGTCGGCAAGCTGACTCCGAAGAGCGAGACAGACCTCACTCCGGAAGCAAGAATGCTGCGCGCTATCTTCGGCGAAAAATCGAAGGAAGTCAGAGACTCGTCCCTCAAGCTGCCTCACGGCGAAGAGGGTATCGTCATCGACGTAAGAGTTTTCGACAAGACGAACAGCACAGAGCTCCCACCGGGAGTAAACAAGATAGTCAGAGTCTACGTTGCTACCAAGAGAAAGATCAACGTAGGCGACAAGATGGCCGGCCGTCACGGAAACAAGGGTGTTATTTCGAGAATCCTTCCTCAGGAAGACATGCCGTTCAAGGAAGACGGTGAACCGCTGCAGGTAATGCTTAACCCTCTGGGCGTTCCTTCCCGTATGAACGTAGGACAGGTTCTCGAGGTACACCTCGGACTGGCTGCGAAGTCAAAGGGCTGGTACGTATCGACTCCGGTATTCGACGGAGCGCATGAGAGCGACGTTATCCAGCTCCTCAAGGAGGAAGGCTATTCTGAGACAGGTAAGCTGAGACTCAGAGACGGACGTACGGGCGAGTACTTCGACAGCCCTGTTACAGTAGGCTACATGTACATGCTCAAGCTCCACCATCTGGTAGACGACAAGATCCACGCCAGATCCACGGGCCCGTACTCACTGGTCACACAGCAGCCTCTCGGCGGAAAGGCACAGTTCGGCGGACAGAGATTCGGAGAGATGGAAGTATGGGCGCTCGAAGCTTACGGCGCTGCTTACACTCTGCAGGAGATCCTGACCGTCAAGTCCGACGATATCATCGGACGTACAAAGACATACGAGTCGATCATCAACGGAGTCAACATCCCTGAACCTGGTATCCCTGAATCGTTCAAGGTGCTCATTAAAGAGCTCCAGGCACTTGCTCTTGACATCAGAACAAAGGCCGGCGATGACAGCGAGATCAAGATCAGAGAGACTTCGGAATATGACGGCGCACTTACATTCGACAGGATGTTAAGTGAAAATGACAGAAGAGCTGAGCGCGAGAGAAGAGAGCATATGCAGGATGAGGAAGCAGCTGCTGCAGCTGCTGAACTGAATGCTGCTGAAGCTGACGACGAGGGCGATTTTGATATCGACAGCCTCTCGTCCATGATCGAGGCACTGGCACTTGGCGCTGCTGAGCCGGATGTCGACCTTACGGAAGCTGTTGAGATGGACAGCCTTGAAGACCTGGCGGAAGCCGAGTCTGAAGCGCTGTTCGGGGATGAAGAGTAAGAAAGGGGAGGCAATATCATGATTACAGATAACAACCAGGATCTTAGAAATATTGAATCCCTGCAGATCAAGCTCGCATCCACAGAAGAGATGCTCAAGTGGTCGCACGGTGAGGTAACAAAACCTGAGACGATCAACTACAGATCGCTCAAGCCGGAGTTTGACGGACTGTTCTGCGAAAGGATCTTCGGACCTACAAAGGACTGGGTCTGCGGCTGCGGAAAATACAACAAGATTCGCTATAGAGGACTCATCTGCCCGTACTGCGGAGTAGAGGTCACCAAGGCAAAAGTAAGAAGAGAGAGAATGGGACACATCGCTCTCGTATCTCCGGTATCCCACATATGGTACTTCAAGGGCATCCCTTCAAGGATCGGCCTTGTACTCGATATGACACCGAAGGAACTCGAGAAGGTTTTGTACTTTGCTGCTTACGTAGTAACTGACCCGGGTGACACACCGTTCGCATACAAGCAGATCATCGAGGAAGAAGAGTATAACGAGGCTCGCGAAATCTATGGAAAGAACTTCGAGGCAGGCATGGGTGCCGAGGCCGTAAAGAAGCTCCTCATGGATATCGATGTAGATCAGAAGGCTGAAGAACTCAGAGATCAGCTCAAGAAGGCTTCCGGCCAGAAGAAGATCAGACTCGTAAAGATACTCGAAGTCATCGAGGCATTCAAACAGTCCGGCAACAAGCCTGAGTGGATGATACTCGACGTGATTCCGGTAATTCCGCCTGATCTCAGACCTATGGTCCAGCTCGACGGCGGCAGATTCGCGACATCAGACCTCAACGATCTGTACAGAAGAGTCATCAACAGAAACAACAGACTTAAAAAGCTCGGTGAGCTCGGCGCTCCTGACATCATCATCCGTAACGAGAAGAGAATGCTCCAGGAATCTGTCGACGCACTCATCGACAACGGCAGAAGAGGCAGAGCCGTTCAGGGAGCGGGCGGACGTAAGCTCAAATCCCTGTCCGACATGCTCAAGGGTAAGCAGGGAAGATTCCGTCAGAACCTGCTCGGTAAGAGAGTTGACTTCTCGGGCCGTTCCGTAATCGTAGTAGGTCCGGACCTGAAGTTTTATCAGTGCGGACTTCCTAAGACAATGGCCCTCGAGCTCTTCAAGCCGTTCATCATGAAGGAGCTCGCAAACAGAGAGCTCGCCCAGAACACAAAGCAGGCAAGAGTTATGGTAGAGAGAGCAGAGCCTGAAGTATGGGATGTTCTTGATTACATCATCAAGGATCACCCTGTTCTGCTCAACCGTGCCCCTACACTGCACAGACTCGGAATCCAGGCGTTTGAGCCGGTACTCGTAGAGGGCAAGGCCATCAAGCTGCACCCGCTCGTATGTACGGCGTTCAACGCTGACTTCGACGGAGACCAGATGGCTGTTCACGTACCTCTCTCGGTAGAGGCACAGGCAGAGGCAAGATTCCTCATGCTCTCGGTCAACAACATCCTTGCTCCAAAGGATGGATCGCCTATCACTGTACCGACTCAGGACATGATCCTCGGATCTTACTACCTGACACATCCGGGCACAGTTGAAAGAGACCGTCCGGCCGAGAAGGGCGACGGCAAGAGCTTCGGTGATTACGACGAGATGATCATGGCTTACAACGCAGGTGCTATCGGCATCCACGCAAAGGTCAAGGTCAGACGTTTCGCTTATGAAGGCGACCCTGGTAAACTCGTAGAGTCAACAGTAGGAAGATTCATCTTCAACGAAGGACTTCCTCAGGACCTCGGATTTGTTGACAGATCGAAGGATCCGTACTCACTCGAAGTCGACTTCCTGTGCGACAAGAAGGCTCTCGGAAAGATCATCGCCGCATGCTTCAAGGCTCACGGCAACACCGAGACAGCTCTCATGCTCGACTACATCAAGGATACCGGTTACCATTACTCAACTCTGTCTGCAGTAACGATCAGTATCTCCGACATGGAGATCCCGGCTGCGAAGAAAGAAATCGTAAGCGAAGCTGAGAACAAGGTAGACCAGTACGAGGCTCTCTACAGAAAGGGTCTCATGTCCGATAAGGAGAGATACGAAAGCATCATCAGCACATGGAGAAAGGCAACTGAAGATACAGCTGACGCTCTCATGGACAACCTGGGATCGCTGAACAACCTCTACATCATGGCTAAGTCCGGAGCGAGAGGTAATAAATCCCAGATCAGCCAGATCGGCGGAATGAGAGGACTGATGGCGAACGCTACAGGTCACACTGTAGAGATCCCTATCAAGGCTAACTTCCGTGAAGGCCTGTCCATACTGGAATACTTCATTTCTTCGAACGGTGCCCGTAAGGGACTTACCGATACAGCGCTCAGAACAGCTGACTCCGGATATCTGACAAGACGTCTTGTAGATATCTCGCACAGCATCATCATCAATGAGATCGACTGCGGAACAACTGAGGGAATCGAAGTAAGAGCATTCAGAGACGGCAAGGAAGAGATCGAAAAGCTCAGTCTCAGAATCGCAGGCAGATATACAAGCGAAGACGTTGTAGATCCTGCGACAGGAGAAGTCCTCGTGGCTGCAAACGAGTACATCACTGACGATATGGCAAAGGTCATCGAAGACCGCGGTATCGAGACTGTAAAGATCAGATCCGCAATGACATGCCGTGCAAAGACCGGACTCTGCGCTAAGTGCTACGGCAAGAACATGGCTACAGGCAGACTGGTA
>JBGUVT010000118.1:0-2389 GCA_045220485.1 Anaerovoracaceae bacterium
GCCATGTCGACTGTAGGCTCGAATCTTGCGATTACATTGCCTTCTCTGTCGATGAGAAATTTTGTGAAGTTC
The DNA here is from genome assembly GCA_045220485.1 of Anaerovoracaceae bacterium. GTDB lineage: Bacteria > Bacillota > Clostridia > Peptostreptococcales > Anaerovoracaceae > Crickella. The sequence goes on from JBGUVT010000118.1 coordinate 73, forward strand.
CAGCCGATATATGTCTTGTCGCCATACTTTTTGTTGTTTGCAGCTGCGAACTTGTTAAGAGCGGCATTCTTGAGTCCCTTGCCGAATCCGTTGAACGGCTTCTCTGTTCCCAGATAAACAAACAGCGGGTCTGCAGTCTCTCCGTTTACATCGATCTTTGCAAACTGAGGGAACTCTGTTCCGAACTTGAGGGTGCAGAATTCGTGGATCTCGTCATCGGAGCCCGGAGCCTGATCGGCAAACTGATTGCATGGGAAGTCCAGAATCTCGAAGCCCTGATCCTTAAACTCTTTATACATTGCCTCAAGCGGATCATAGTGCGGAGTGAAGCCGCATCCTGTTGCAGTATTAACGATCAGAAGAACCTTGCCCTTGTAATCTGCAAGACTTACTGCATTTCCGGATCTGTCCTTTACATTAAAATCATAAACGTTGCTCATTTTGTTCTCCTTTCCTTACCCAGAAGTTCATATAAAAGTTCGTAAAGTTTTATCGCTTTCTCAGGAGACAGGTCGATGCATCCCCCTACCTTTTCAGGGATGTCCTTTGCTTTGCCCTGCATCGCTCTGCCCTGCTCTGTCAGCGTGATCACTACGACACGGTCATCTTCCGTGCTGCGTGATCTGGTGATATATCCTGCTTTCTCCATCTTTTTCAGAAGCGGTGACACCGTTCCGTTATCAAGCATCAGCCTCTCGCAGATCTCCCCGACTGTGATACCGTCTTTCTCCCACAGTACCAGGAAGGTTATATACTGCGTATACGTGATGCCTAATTCTTTGAGCCACGGCGTGTACAGACTTGTTACGCTTCTTGCTGCTGCATAAAGAGGAAAGCACATCTGGTTTTCCAGTTTCATCAATTCTTTGTAATCTGTTTCAGACATAGTTATATCCCTGTTTCATTTATATTTGATACGATTATATTTTACACAATATATTTATTCTGTCAAGCTTTTTTTCATAAAAATACAGACAGTTCAGTAACTGTCTGCATTCGGTAGTTTCAGTTATTTTCTGCAATCTCCCTGAGCTGACGATAGAGATCATCTTCCTTTGGAGGGCAGCCTCTTACACAAATATCAAAGCCCGCTGTACAGTTGCCTATTCCAAGAAGACCTTTTTTTCCGCGGTGACCCTGCCCTATTGCGATACTCCCGGGCAGCCTGTCCAGAAGGTCTTCCTTCTTCAGCCTTTCCAGCACAGGGATCAGCACTCCGTAGCAAGCGCTGCATGAATCCACTTCATCCACAGCATAGCTCACGTCCAGAATACTGTGAGCAGGAAGATCCTCATATGGTTCCCCCTCGCATGTTATCAGTCTCAGTCGGGAAAGATCACTGCTCCCTATACCAAGATCCTCCGCCAGACCGATGTACTCTACCTCTTCAGTATCATATCCGAGAAGTGAGCAGACGTATGAATCCACAAGGACCGGGTCAACAGCCGTCATAATGCAGTTGCGCGTTACAGGACTGCCTCCCTCTTCAAAGCTGAGGTCTCCGCAGATATGATCGATGACGATAAAATCCTGCCTGATGCCCGCATTAAGATGTGCTATAGGCTTATGGAGCCCCATCGTATGGAATCTTCTCTTCTCGGTATTGGGGATCAGGCCCTTCATATTCTTGAGAGCACAGGTTATATGCGTCTGGCAATGTCCCTTGAGCACAGGAACATTGATAAGGAAATCCCAGTCCCTGACTTTTTTGCAGATCAAAAGGACCTCCCCTTCACAATCTACGTCGATGCCCATATCTTTCTGCATGTCAGCAAGGGATACTCCATACTTGCGGGCAAGCGAATTGTATCCGCAGTACTCGAAAGCTTCGGCAGTCTTATCCCCGACCCATGAACCTTCGGCGATCACTATATTTCCGTAGCCTCTTTCCTGAAGAAACTCGATTATTCCCGCAACGATCTCCGGATGAGTCGTTCCGCCGAAAGAAGCCGGTGCAGGTGTCACAAGATTGGGCTTGATTGCAATACAAGGATCATGGTCAGCCACTTCAGGAAGCAGATCAGCAAGTCCCGACTGCAAAAGCAGCCTTTTGGTCATCTCCTTAAAGTCTGTTCCGTATGAGCGCCATATCTCGTTTCTGTGCACTATAGCTCCTCCTCATCAATTTCCTGTTCTGCGGCGAGATATATTATTTCGTTCAGATCAGCATCAGGTCACTGAGACGCGCCTTCAACTTCACCTGTAGGTGTAATGAACTCCGCATTTATCCATCCATACTGCCCATCATATCTGACATATATCCATCCGGCATGCCAGCCCTCTTCAATTACCTCTGTTTTATATGGAATAACGAGCA
>JBGUVT010000119.1:0-3035 GCA_045220485.1 Anaerovoracaceae bacterium
CCAACCTCTGGTTGATCTTTGTCAGCACTTTTCCAGGAATCTTTTCAACAGCCACTTTTGCCATCTTATTACCAAACTGCACGGCAAATCGTTTAGTCAGCTGGTTTACAGATACTCCCGCCATACATGCATATATGAAGGTCCTCACCTGATCACTTTTCAGGTCATACCCACCCATATGTGCTGCACAAGCAACCATTCTCATTTGCACATACAGCACGCTGCTAAGATTGGCCGGAATGGTTACAGGCAATGTTACGATTCCTCCAAAGCCAGTAATGACTCCTGATGTAGTGCATTTTGCCACCTGATGATTGAGCATTGACTTCGCTGCTTTGCTAACATCCTTATGCTTACTAAGGTAATCATCGGCCATTTCCTCAACTGGAACATTGACCTTAGGAATCCCGTCGCACGCTTTGAGATAAATCTCATCAAGTATTTTTAGAATATTATCTTCATTTATTATTTCTTTTACCTTAGCCATTGCCCCACTCCTGTCTCATATCCTACAACTCTATACATTTGAATTATATCACATATTCAGCATCAGCAATCATTCATAGCGAGGCAACTCATGTAGTCTGCTATTACTGTGTAGGGGCGCACCCTACTTAGAATGAAACCTCAGAGAGTTTCTTAAGTATTCTGGCATTGACCTCGGTGTAGTATGCCAGATCTGCTGCTGACAGACTGTCCTCGTCAATCTCGTCCAGTTTCGTCATTACTTCCGAGTATTTGGTCATGTAGTCCGCGAAGTCAGACATCATGCTCATTTGATCATCGGAATCCTGATACTTCTGCATGAATGCAACGTATTCATCGAAGAATTCTTCGTAACTGTCCATCGCTGCCTTGAACTCCGGTGTCACAATTGAGACTTCCGTCTCCTCCGGTTCGCCTGATTCCTCAGGCTCTGCCTCTTCGGTGACTTCTGTCTCAGGTGCATCGGTTGCCTCGGTCCCGGAAGGTGCATCACTGCTGCTTCCGCATGCCGCGCAAACGAGTACCAGCAAGCAAGCCAACATGGCCAGTATCAGCTTTCTTTTACTCATAGTTTTGTCCTCCTTATTCAGTCGTACAAAAAGACGTTTCCCGTCGGAAACGCCCTCGAATGCTGTGCGCCCCTACAGCGGAGGGAATCTCCTCCTACTATAGGCGCTGTAATTTTTGCGAATTATGAATCTATGAGTTCATATTCTTCCTCTACATGAAATAGTAATTTAAAACGATTTTTATCATATTCTGGCTGAAATGATTACCACCGCCAGCTCCTGTATACTCCTGTTTGTAAAGCACGGTCTTTCTCTTCACGGCTCTTTCCATGATCGCGTTTCCCAAGATATTCATCTTCCAGTGCAACTGTTGGATCAAACCAGTCGGCTTTTCTTTGTGCCCAATCGATCCACTCAAGTGTGATATTCTCTCCTCCCTTTTCTACTACAGCCGCAATATATGCTCTTATCTCTGTAGCAATACGATAATCCTCTGCTTTGTTTTTTAATGCTATAGTTCGCTTTGCTTCAAGCCCTATTCTTTCTCTACGCTCTCTTTTTCTTTTTTCTTCTTCAGCTCGCCTCAGCTCTTCGGCCTCCCTTTTCTCACGCGCTATTTTTACGCGCTCAGAGTCTTCATATAAACAAACCAGTATTTCTCCAAGCATGTCTTCAAGTTTTGCAGAGTCACTATCCCTAAGATATTTGCCATTGCCGAAGACAACACGAAGCTTCCCATTATACACCTTGTCATATTTCCTTATTTTGGGCTTTGATGCCCAGCTATACTTTTTGACTTCTTCATTGTATTCCAGTATCGCCTGCGCTTCCCTTTTTGTCAGTTCATGTGGGACCTTATCCTGCCCCTCAGCCAAATGCACACTTACATCATCATCCCGGATGTGCATTGACAAGTCGTCATTAACACGACCTCCCAATTTTTTGAACTCTGCATCTGCCTGTTTATACCGGGTCAGCGTTCTGTTTAAACGTGAGCTATTTTTATTTGTAACTGCTGAAGATAATCATTACAATCTTTGCCATATGCTGGAGGTTCATCCCGTACTATATACTTGTTTCCAAGTTGCTCCGATATGGATCTTGTTGCACTCCTGCCGGCATAGTCATTATCCAGGTGCAGAGCAATCGTATTTATTTGCGTTTGATTTTGCGTCATATTTTGAAGCGCAATTGGCAGTTTCGTTTGCTTGTTATTCGTGCTTGGCGCATAGACGCCTCCTAGCGACAGCATAGGTTCTGCTCTCCATTCGCCTGTTCTCGTCTTCATTATTGTCGCGTATGAGAGCAGATCTATGGCACTCTCGAATACATGAAGTGTGCTGCCGGCACGATCGATTCTGAATGAATATCTCTTATCAGATCCTGCAGCTTCGCCCATCAATCGTTCTCCTGTTGTTGCTCGATAGAATGCATATGCTGCATTACCCGTCTCATCAAATCCTACAAATATGCAGTTGTGATATGGCAGCGATTCGTACAGTAGTCCTTCATCAATGCAAGCCTTGATGACGTCACTATCTATTCCGCGACTTGTAAGATATCTGATAACTTCAAAGTTAGTCTCAGACTTATCTGGCAGAAGCAACTTCCTTTTCACATCACAATCAGGTTTTCTGCTTATTTTTGCGTCAGTATCATGAAGATCCGTGCCTTCTTTGGTAAGAATCTTCATGGCATCCATAAAAGACATACCCTTGACTTTTATAAGGTAATCCAGTGCGGAGTTGCCCCCGAAGCCTCTGCTCCACCACATCCATTTACCATTGGATATCTTCAGGCTGTCATGCTCTCTGGTGCAGTAGGTGTTTCCTCTGACATGAACAAGTTCTGTAGGCTCAAAGCTCTGTAAATATGTCAGGAGATCTATGGATCGCGCCTGATCAATTTGCTTCTCTGTATAATAGGGCATATGAATTTCCTCCTTCCAAATAAATAAGCAGAAGCTGCATTGCTTCTGCTCATGTAATTGCCTTTTGGCATGCGTTATCTTCTATTTTGCTTTATCCAGCCTTACGGCTT
>JBGUVT010000120.1:0-15925 GCA_045220485.1 Anaerovoracaceae bacterium
TTGCTCAGCCTAAGGCCGGTAAGACTGTGCTGCTGAAGAAGATCGCGGCTTCGGTCGAAGACAAATATCCTGATATTGAGCTGATCGTGCTGCTCGTGGACGAGAGACCGGAAGAGGTCACCGACATGAAGAGGAGTCTTAAGCACTCAGAGGTCATCTACTCCACTTTCGACGAGGAAACGAAGCACCATGTAAAGGTGGCGCAGATGGTTATCGAGCGCGCGAAGCGTCTTGCGGAATCGGGTAAGGATGTCATGATACTGCTGGATTCGATCACAAGGCTCGCAAGAGCCTACAACATGGAGGTGCCGGCGTCCGGAAGGACGCTCTCGGGCGGTCTCGACCCGGGTGCGCTGCACCCGCCGAAGAAATTCTTCGGCACAGCGCGGAACCTCGAGGAAGGCGGCAGCGTCACGATACTGGCCACCGCGCTGGTCGAGACCGGATCGCGCATGGACGATGTCATTTACGAGGAATTCAAGGGCACCGGCAACATGGAGCTCCATCTCGACAGGCAGCTCAGCGAGCGCCGCATCTTCCCTGCTATCGACCTGTACAAGTCAGGCACGAGACGCGAAGATCTTCTGCTCACGCAGGAGGAATATCAGGTTATGTACATGCTGCGCAGGGCTATGAGCTCGGGCAGTGTAATGGATGTGACCGAGGAGATAATTGACAATCTTTCGAGCACGAAATGCAATAAAGATTTTGTAAATTTCATGCTCAAGAAAATGCATTGAACTGTTATTAGATAGTATTGCGCAAGGCCGGCATTACGCTTGAACCGAAGCGGATATGCTTTCCGGCCGCTTGCGCTTATAAAATTATGGCAAAGATAGATTACGATAAAATTTTCATAAAGGGCGCCTGCCCTACTACGATTGGCGGGCAGGCTGTAATGGAAGGCGTCATGATGCAGGGCCCTGACAGGGTCGCTCTTGCCATGCGCCTGCCTTCGGGCGAGCTCTATCTCAAGACGAAACTCAAAAAGAAGCAGAGCCCTGCGCTGAAGATACCTTTTGTCAGGGGTATAGTCTCTTTTGTTAACGCGCTCGTCGGAGGCATGGGTACTCTGATGGAGTCCGCCAATATTCTTGAGACTTACGCGCCTGAAGAATATGCCGAGGAGCCGGGAAAGCTCGAGGCATGGATCAATAAAAAATTCGGTGAAAAGGCTGCGTGGAACTTCCTGATAACCACTGCCCTGCTGTTTGCGGTGGTGGTATCGCTGGTCTTCTTCATTATCCTGCCTACATGGGTCGTGAACTTCCTGAGTAAGTGGGTACAGAACGCAGTCGTGCTCAACCTGGTAGAGGGCATCCTCAGGATAGTTATGTTCATCTCCTATGTCGCTGCGATACGCGGCATGAGTGACATAAAAACTCTCTTCCAGTACCACGGCGCCGAGCACAAATCGATACACTGCTACGAGAATGACAGAGTGCTATGTCCGGAAAACGCGGAAGAGTTCTACACCCTGCATCCTAGATGCGGCACCAGTTTCCTGGTGTTCGTACTCATCGTAAGCCTGTTGCTGTTCAGCTTTTTAGGCTGGCCGAATCTGGTGTGGAGGATCCTGTCAAGGATACTTCTGATCCCGGTGATCGCAGCCATAAGCTTTGAGCTTCTGAGGTGGGCCGGCAGATCGAACGGCAAGGTAGTCCGCATACTCAGCTGGCCGGGACTTCAGCTCCAGAGACTGACGACCGCAGAGCCAGACAGAGACCAGCTCGAAGTTGCGCTGCTCTCGCTGAAGGCGGTTCTCGTGGACCCGGGCGTTCCTGAGATGGACGGATTCGTAGACAAAGACGGCAATCCGGTCAGATCCAAGGCCGAAATGAAAGAGGTCGAGCGTGAGATGGAAGCCTGGGCGGCGGATGTTGAAGCTCATACCGAGGCCAACAAGAAAGCAGCAGCTGAGGCGATAGACGATATGACCCGTATAGAGGAGCGTACCGTTTTCGAGGATCCGGCTAATGGGGCAAGCGACGACGAGATCTTCAGCGCGATCGACTTCCTTGACGGACTCGACAGCGACGGCTACACCATAGTTGCTCCTGAGGAGACAGACGGACGCACGCTTGTGAGAGCTATCGCTGACAGAGAAGCGATGGAGGCAAAAGCCAGGACACTCGCCCGCAGATATACAAAAGACATCAAGACCTATGAGAACGCTCTCAACTGGGGCAGAGCCGCATTGAGCATGCTCCCGAACGGCAAGAACGAAGCCAGGATGATAATGTCGTACGCGACAGGCCTCGGCACCGCCGACCTCATCACAAGGGCAAAGGAACTCATGCGCGAAGACGACTTTGAGGAGTTCCAGAAGCGCATCTACGCAAGGATCGAAGGTGTTCCTCTCCAGTACATTGTCGGTACACAGGAGTTCATGGGAATGCCGTTCAGGGTCAACGAGTCGGTGCTGATCCCGCGCCTCGATACTGAAGTGCTGGTCGAAAATGTGCTGGAGACCATCAACAGGCTGAGCCTGGAAAAGCCGGAAGTACTCGATCTGTGCACAGGGAGCGGAGCTATCGGAATCAGCATTGCTGCAAAGGTTCCCGGCGCGATCGTCACCATGACGGATGTGTCCGGGGAGGCTCTGCAGACAGCGATGAGCAACGCGGGACTCAACGGAGTCAACCGCCGCTGCATATTCCTTCTCGGCGATATGTTTGACGCGATCCCGGAGGACAAGAGATATGACGTTATCGTCTGCAACCCTCCGTACATCCCTAGCGATGTCATCGACACGCTGGAAATTGAAGTCAAGGAACACGAGCCGCGCATGGCTCTCGACGGAGGCAAGGACGGCCTTGATTATTACAGGATTATTGCGGATAAAGCCAGCATGCATCTTAAGACAGGCGGCGTGCTCGCTCTGGAGATCGGCGCTGAGCAGGCAGCTGACGTAAAGAAGCTGCTGAGCAAAGCGAATACATACGAAGGGATCCGCGTGATCCGCGATCTCGCGCATCTTGACCGCGTGATCATCGCGACACGTAAATAAACAGGGGCAAAAGGGACAGAGAGTACTTCAGACCGGGAGGAAATCTAAAAATGAATGGTTTTTTAGTGCTGTTTGCAGTCGCACTCGCTGTGAGCGCGATTGGATTCAAAAAGTACGTCTGGTTTATATCAATAGGCTACGGTTTTGCCGTGGCGGCAATCGGTATCGCGCTGCTCTTCATGTTCGGAGGCAGTGCTGACGTGGGGCTCATCATAGCCTGTGTGCTGTTTATCCTTTACGGGTGCAGACTGGGAGGCTATCTCGCATACAGAGAAATAAAAAGCAGCTCATACAACAGGAAGATGAAAACCGAGATCAAGGACGGCAAGGGCATGTCCGTTATCGCCAAGTGCGGTATCTGGGTCTCGGCCGCCCTGCTATATGCATGTGAAACCTCACCTGTGCTGTTCAGACTCGAGAACGGCAATATGACTGACGGATGGGTAATAGCCGGAGTCATCATCATGGTGTCAGGGCTCTGTCTTGAAACAGCAGCGGACCTGCAGAAGAACGCTGCTAAAAAGATCAACCCGAAGCGTTTCGTCGATACAGGCCTTTATAAAATCGTCAGATGCCCTAACTACTTCGGCGAGATGACCTTCTGGACAGGAGTTTTCCTGACGGGAATCGGATCGAACACGGGCGTATGGCAGTGGATCGCAGTCCTGACCGGATACCTAGGCATCATATACGTGATGTTCGGAGGCGCCCGCAGACTCGAGATCAGACAGGACAGAACATATAAGGATGATCCGGAGTACTGGGCTTATAAAAACAAAACGCCTATCATGATCCCGTTCATCCCTCTCTATAGCGTTGCAAAATACAAATGGCTGGTTGCCTGATACAGAACAGCTGCAATGGGAACAGATAAAATGACAGAGACAGAAAGAATGGAAGCAGGACTGCTGTATGATCCGGGAGCCGAAGAGATCCTGTCAGTACAGAGCCCGCTTGGAGAAAAGCTCAGGGAGTTCAATGATCTTCTGCCGTCGCAGTATGAAGAACAGCAGAACCTCATGAGGGAGATGTTCGCCGAATGTGGGGAGAACGTGTTCATCCAGAGGCCTCTCTACGCGAACTGGGGAGGAAGCCATGTGCACATGGGCTCCAATATATACGCCAACTTCAACCTGACGCTGGTCGATGACGGGCACATATACATCGGCGACTGGGTCAAGTTCGGTCCGAATGTCACTATCGTGACGGCAGGCCACCCGGTGCTGCCGGAGCTGAGGAAAGATCCTGCCCTTCAGTTCAACAAGGACGTGCACATCGAAGAGTGCGTCTGGATAGGAGCCGGCGTGACAGTGTTGCCGGGTGTGACCATCGGAAAGAACAGCGTCATAGGTGCAGGAAGCATTGTAACCAGGGATATACCTGAAAATGTCGTTGCGGTCGGCAACCCGTGCAGGGTACTGAGACCTATCGGTGAAAAGGACAGAGAGACTTTTTTCAGGAATGAGAAAATTGACTGGGGGGAGATAAATGGCTAAGGTAATACTGATAAACGGCAGCCCGAGGGCTGATCAGTGCACGGCGACCGCTCTTGATGAGATGATAAAGACCTTCAATGAAGAGGGCGTCGAAACTGAACTTATACACATCGGAAACAAGAGCATCAGAGGCTGCGCAGCGTGCGGATATTGTTCCACGCACGACGGCTGCGTTTTCAATGACATTGTGAACGAAGTAAACGCTAAACTCGAGGAGGCAGACGGTCTCGTGGTCGGCAGTCCTGTTTATTACAGCTCACCGAACGGAACGCTCATCTCCTTCCTCGACAGACTGTTCTACAGCGCACAGTACGACATGCACATGAAAGTCGGAGCCGGTGTAGTAAGCGCAAGACGCGGAGGTACTACCGCTTCTTTCGATGTGCTCAACAAGTACTTCAGCATAAGCGGAATGCCGATCGCGACATCCACTTACTGGAACAATGTGCATGGTTTCACGGCAGAAGACGTGAAGAAAGATGCAGAGGGACTCCAGGTTATGAGGAACCTCGCACGCAATATGGCCTTCATGATCAAAGCAATAGCTGACGCTAAAGAAAAATACGGACTGCCAAAGGTGGAGCAGGATTCGTTCACCAGCTTCCCGGACGGCAAATAAAAGGAGGATACGGATATGTGCCTTTCTACTGTATACAAGAATGAAGTAAACGAAGCGAACATGCTCGCAAAGAACGTGGCGGACATCAAGGTTGACGGCGGAACGCTCATCTTCACTGACCTTATGGGAATACGCTACACTTTCGACGGGACTCTGGAAAAAGTTGATCTGATGGATAATTACGTTATCGTCAAAGAATAAGTACGGGCAGTAAGCAGATAAGAGGGAAAGAAAATGTATTACAACGATTTTCAGGACCTGAAACTGTCAGGTCTCGGCCTCGGCTGCATGAGGCTGCCGTGCATCGACGGCGATGATTCCAGGCCGGATCCGCAGGCTGTGCAGGAGATGGTCGATTACGCTATGGCGAACGGCATCAACTACTTCGATACTGCATGGGGCTATCACGCAGGCAACAGCGAGACAGTCGTAGGCGAGGCTCTTTCGAAATATGACAGGAGCAGCTTCTATCTGGCGAGTAAATTCCCGGGTTATGACCTGTCCAACTTCGGAAAACACGAGGAGATTTTCCGGAAGCAGCTCGAGAAGTGCAAGACTGACTATTTTGACTTCTATCTGTATCACAACGTCTGCGAGCTGAACATCGACAAGTATCTCGATGACAGCACCGGTCTCACAGAGTTTCTTCTGAAGATGAAGGAAGAGGGCAAAATACGCCACCTCGGTTTTTCGTGCCACGGCAGCCAGGAGACGATGCACCGCTTCATAATGAAGAACTTCAGACATATCGAGTTCTGCCAGATCCAGCTGAACTATCTCGACCTAGAGTTCCAGAACGCAAAGGACAAGGTTGAAGAGCTCAACAACATCGGCATTCCTATCTGGGTAATGGAGCCGCTTCGCGGCGGCAAGCTTGCAAAGTCATGCCTCGGCGGCGAAAAGATGCTTGCAAAGAGCAATCCTGACTATACGCCTGCCAACTGGGCGTTTGGCTTTGTTGAGTCCGTACCGGGAGTCACCATGATACTTTCCGGAATGTCCAACTTTGAGCAGCTGAAGCAGAACATCGAGTTCTTCAGTGAAAAAAGAGAGCTCAGTGACGATGATATCGCGATTCTTCTGACAGCAGCGCACTACGACACAACGGGCAAGAATGCGGGCACTGTGCCTTGCACCGCCTGCAGATACTGCACTACAAAGTGCCCTCAGGAGCTCGACATCCCAAGACTGCTCGCGCTCTACAATGAGCACGCATACAGTGAGGGAGGATTCATCGCTCCTATGGCTCTTGCCGCGCTCGATGAGAGCAAGCTTCCTTCGGCATGCATCGGATGCGGAGCCTGCGCGGCTGTATGCCCGCAGCAGATCGACATTCCGGGCACCATGTCGAAGTTTGCAACCTTATTAAAGTAATAAAAAAACAGTCCGTCTGAGAACACTCCCGCAGAAAATTCAGAAGCACACCGCCGCAGCGCTCTGACAGCGGAAGGAACCGCGGGAACTTTTCCGCGGGCCATCGGAGGAGCGATGAAGCGGCCTGTGTTTCGGATTTTTGAGGACGTTCTCAAACGGACTGTTTTTAAATAGCAAAAATACAATATGAACTTTTTAAAATCTTGCCATTAACCCCGACCAGGGGTTAATATTTTTTTGAGAGGGATATTTTTTTGTATTTAAAAATAAGAGGAGTTGTATATGAAAGACCTCAAGCATCTTTTGTATTTTGAAAACCTCCTGCAGAATGCGAACAACGAACTGATAGAACAGGCCAAAAAGGACGGCCGGATCTGCGCAGCGTTTACATGCGAGAACATTCCGGAACCTCTGATGAACCTTGGCAACGCGTTCTCGGTTCGTCTTTTTGCGCCTAATTCCGGCTCGCTCGATATAGCTACGTATTACATGACGAGCTTCCTTTGCGAGACGAGCAGGGCGCTGCTGGAGAGAGCGATTGAAGGAGGCTTCAATTTCGCGGACTGCCTTATCGCGGCTGACGGCTGCACAATGATGAACCGTGCTGCTGAGAATATGGAGCTGCTGCATACCATGGACGAGGGCAAGGACAAGTTCTTCTACCAGTTCATGGAGATTCCTATGAAGGCGACCGAAAACGGCGTCCAGCTCCTGAAACTGCAGGTCACCAACCATATCCTCAAGCCGCTGCATGAGAACTATGGCATCGACATATCCGAAGAGGCCATGCTCAAGGCAGTCGAAGAGCATAACGAGGTATGCAGGCTCATTCAGGAGATCGGTGAATTCCGCAAGGAAGCTGATCCGCGCATTACAGGCTATGAGTTCCACGTGCTCACGCTGGCAACCTATCTGGCACCGAAGTATCTTCTCATCGACAAGCTGAGAGAGACTCTCGAGGAGATCAGGACAAGAGAACCTGACGGCAAGAAGTGGCGTGCACGCGTGCTGGTGGTTGGCTCCGAAATCGATGATATCGGCATGATAAAGCTGATCGAGGGCTGCGACACCTATGTATGTGCTGACAGATTCTGCTTCGGATCGCTTCCGGGAAGAGTTCCTATCCCAATTGACCCGGATTCGGAAGACGACATTCTGACTCAGGTCTGCCGCCACTACACCATGATCGGACAGTGCCCGCGCACCATGAACATGGAGAAGGTCTACGGCCGCAAGAAGTACGTTGCGGATCTCGCCAAAGAGTACAAGGCAGACGGAATTATCTATGAGCAGGTCAAGTTCTGCGATCCATGGGCTTACGAGAGGATGCTCGGTTCGCACATGCTGAGAGAGGACTACGGATATCCGGTGCTCTCCGTTGACAGACCTTACAACATCAACGCAGGTGCAGGCCAGATGCGTACGCGTGTGCAGGCCTTCATTGAAAGTATTGAGATAAAGAAGCTCCAGGGAGGTGAGAAGTAATGGCATTCAAAACGGTCAGGAAAGTCACTAACCCTAAGAAGAAAAAAGGTGACCAGACACTCGGCAAGCTTTATCCTACCAACGGCAAGACCAAGGTATTCGTCCGCCGTGAGTGGAGAGGCGTAAAGGATACGCTTTACGATTATTCGAGATGGCTGTACATCATGTCCATTCTCGCAAGATTCATCGCGAAGCCTCGCAACATCAAGGCGATGTTCCGCTACAGATGGATGGCCAACTATCTGGCAGTTCCTTACATGATGGACAAGTTCACGCTCGGACTCAGAGACGAGCCTCTGCGCATCACTCACACTGCGATGAACTTCGTAATCTACGACGTAGCCAAGACGATGGACAACATCTTCAAGGGCGACCGCCGTACCGGCAACAACAAGAAGTTCTCGGATACATGCGTACTGACAGATGAGAACGCAATGACAGCATTCATGATGGGATTCAAGGATACAACAGCTATCCTCAGAGAGGTCCCTACAATGTTCGTCGCCAACCTGCTGACTCAGAATTCGACTACTCACTACCTCGACGTTGCCCAGGAATTCGGACTTCCGGGCGATGTCTGCCCTATGCCTGAGGCTGAGGCCGGCATTTCGATCGATGACGACTTTGCGGTACTCGGATGCTGCGCTGTACAGGTCAACACGACTTGCGACGGCTCACTCATGGGTAACGGAGTTATCGCTCACAGGCTTGAGCGCGAGTACGGCATTCCAACGTTCCAGCTGACCGCACCTCTCCGCCATAAAGAGCAGGATGTTCAGGAATACGCTGCCAACGACATGAAGGAAGCTGTAAAGTTCATCGAGGAGCATGCTCATGAGAAGTGGGACTGGAAGCACTACTTCGAGAGTGCGGCCAGAGTAAATGATGCGACAAGGCACCGCGCGTTCTGGCTCGACAACAACTCAACAGACTACCCGCAGTTCGTAGGATCGGTATTCTCGCTCTACAATGATACCAACTACATGGGCAACTGCGGACGCTCGCCGCTCTTCCCGCCTAAGGACAAGAAGATCAGCAAGCTCGTTGAGCAGGGATATAAGAAAAAGACGATGATCTGCCCTGAGTACAGGCACAGATGCATAGTCTGGGGCGTACAGCCGCAGTACAACATCCACATGCTCTACTGGATGATGCATTGCTGGGGCGTTGTACCGCTGACAGACATGCTGTCGATGGTCAACACCCTGCCGATCGCAGAAGAAGATACTCCTGAAAACAGAGAGAAGGCCTGGTACGACATGGCATGGCTCAATGAGAACATGATCATGCGTAACCGTACACATGGCGGATACAAAGTGCTCGTCGATGAGCTCTGGGAGTTCTGCGAGATCATGAACGCCGACATGGTAATGATGTGGGAGCACATGAGCTGCAAGGCGCTCACCGGACTTCACGGACAGTTCGAAGAACAGGGCCGCGAGAGAGGAATCCACGTCGTATGGGTCTGCCACGACCTCTGCGATCCGAGAGTATACACAAGACAGGCGATCCGCGACGAGTTCAGCCAGTACATGAGAACCGTGCTGCGCGAAGAACCGCTTGATCCGACGCTTGAACATATCCCTGACGAAAACATGTGGTAGTTTGGCTCGGCCTTTTCGCCCACAGCTTCGTCAACGCTTCGACTCGAGCTCGGTCACTTACAATAGGTAAGCTCCCTCGCTCTCGCTTGCGTTTCCTCGCTGTGAACGAAAACTCCTTCGCCAAACGGAGATTGCAAACGAAAATCACTTCGTCCGCTTGTTTCGATCATAGCTTCGACCGCTTGCATCCTCGCTGTGAACGAAAACTCCTTCGCCAAACAGAGATCGCAAACGAAATTCATATTATTGGCGCCCCTTCGGGGCGCCTTTTTCTATGGAATTGGCCGCCTGACAGGTTTAGAATATAAGAGTAATGGAAAACAGACTCTTTAAAAAGAGAATAACTTCGGAACCGGACCTGACTGTTGGCTCCATAGTCGACAAGGTCCTTCTTTTTGCCATTCCGCTCATGCTTACCACCATGCTGCAGCAGCTTTTCAATGCTACGGATGTCGCGGTAGTCGGCAAGTTCGCGAGCATGGAAGCCATGGCTGCGGTAGGCAGCAATGCACCGATAATCTCGCTGCTTGTCAATTTCTTCGTGGGAATTTCAGTTGGAGCAAACGTGCTGATCGCTCATAATATCGGAGCCAGGGAGCCCGAAAAAGCTAAAAGTGCCGTGAGGACTTCCATGGCGTTCGCTCTGGCAGCAGGCGTCTTCGTTGCAGTGCTCGGCAATATAATAGCTGTTCCGATCATAGATCTTCTGGGCGTTCCGGCCGAGGTAAAAGACTATTCAGTCACCTACCTTCGCATCTACTTCAGCGGTGTGCCGTTCATAATGCTCTACAACTTTGAGGCCGCCATCTTCAGGAGCAACGGCAATACGCGGACACCGCTCATCTGCCTGACTGTGGGCGGAGTCTTCAACGTGGCGGCCAACATTTTCTTTGTTCTGGCGCTTGGAATGGACGTGGACGGAGTCGCTATCGCGACTGTGCTTGCAAACGTGATAAGCTCCATGATGCTGCTCCATTTCCTTAGGAACGAAGACAGCGTAATACATGTAAATGTGGCAAAGATCAGGATCAATAAAGACGATCTCAAAACCATTCTGAAGATCGGCATGCCGGCAGGTCTGCAGAGTGCGGTCTTCTCCATATCCAACATCTGCATCCAGTCAGCCATAAACAGCCTCGGAGCCGACTACATGGCGGCATCTTCCGCGGCTTTCAACATAGAGATCTTCGCCTTCTTTGTGGTCAACGCATTCACACAGACGCTGGTGACTTTCGTAGGCCAGAATTACGGCGCCGGAAAGTACGCAAGGTGCAGGGAAGTAATCCGGAAGACGATGCTCGTCAGCTGGACCTTTACTATGGTGCTGGCTGCGCTTCTGCTCATATTCGCAAGGCCTTTGCTTGGCCTTTTCACTAACGAGCCGCAGGTCATCGAGGCAGGCCTCGTGAGGATCAGACTCCTGCTTTATGCTGAGACTCTCAACGTGCTGATGGATAATCTGTCCGGTGCCATGAGAGGCCTCGGAAAGTCGCTGGTCCCTGCCCTGACAACGCTGATCTGTGTCTGCGGCGTGCGTATAATCTGGGTTTTCACGGGCTTTCAGATTTACCACACATGGCTGTCGCTGATGATAGTCTTCCCTGTCAGCTGGGGAGTCAACGCGGTGTTCATCATCATCGGATATATAATTACCCGGAACCGTATGCTGCCGTCAGAATTAAATTAATACTAAAAAAAAGGCGCTCATGGGAGCGCCACTTCTATATTTGATCTTATTTATACATTTCCTGAAGCTCGTATCTTTTCAGCTTTCCTGTGACCGTTCGCGGGAGACGTTCTGATGTCATTATGATATCGCTTATCTGACGTGAATGCGGGATGCTTTTGTTGAATCTGTCAACTTCCCTGATAAGCTTTTTCTTTATATCTGCCGCAATGACAGGATCTTTAGGACATGTGCCGACTACCAGAACGGCTTCTCCATCCTTCAGGATGACCCCAAGGTCAGGCAGGTTGCAGATGTCTTCAAGAGACTCTTCATATTCAGGGCAGAAAATCTTATCTCCGTCGGAAAGAACCAGTACGTCGTTTTTGCGTCCCTTCAGATGAAGCCTGCCCTTTTCGTCAAACCATCCGAGATCGCCGGTAAAGAAGCGTCCGTCTTCAAACATAGGCTCTCTGCCAAGATAACCCAGCATCATGCAAGGTGTTGCAACGGAGATCTCTCCGTCTTCTTCAATGCGGATATCTGCTCCAGGGCATGGATACATGGCTTCAGGCTCGTCGAGATCCTGTGTGATCGCGATGCCGCTGGATGTTTCCGTAAGACCATAGCCGACATATACGTCTATTCCCTTTTCTCTCAGACGCTCGGTCAGGAACTTAGGACACGGAGCGCCGCCGATCAGAACGACACGGAGCTCAGGATTCAGAGCATCTTTATCGAGCATGTCGGCAATCTGCGAAGGAACAGCCGGGATAATGGTAGGTCTGAAAAACAGAGCATCTCCGGTAAAACGGAGTACATCCCTGCCGAGAGCTACCGTTGCACCATACGCGAGGCCCCACAGCATGGAGCATACGAATCCATACGCGTGTGAAAGAGAAAGGTTGGACAGTATAAGATCGCCCTTGCCGCATGAAAGCATGCACTGGCCGCTCCATGCGCTTGTGCAAAGAGATTTAGAAGTAAGTCTTACGATCTTGGAACTGCTCGTAGTGCCTGATGTAAAGAAGAGAAGCTCACCTTCCCCTCCCTTGCCTTTTAAGCGCCCGAACTCGTCGCGCTGATTTTCACGGGCACTCCTGGCGGCTTCGGCTGCCGCGGCAGCGAACTCGTTAAAGCCTTCCGGAACACGCGGATCGGCGATAATTACATCGCAGCCGGCCAACACGTGAGCGAAGATGTCTACGAGAGAATCTACGGTCTGCTCGTATCTGACGACTTCGACACTGCTGCATTCTGCCTTCACATGGAAGGATTCCGAGATTATCATTTCGCCGAAATCCCTGTAGGAGACCTCGCTGGTCTCGCCTTCCATGCTGCCGCATCGTATCGCGATGCTGTCACGTGTCAGGAAGTCGTTTACAAGCTCTTCGAAGGATGAAAACTTTCTGTAAATGCTATCCATAGTCGGCACCCTTGTTATATCTCTTTTGTTGAAATAGGCTTGCTATGATTATAAAACAATCACTGCCGTGCCTCTATAAAAAAATGCTGTAAATGGCTGAATTACGGCATTTTATGCAAATTGTCAACTTTGATTCTGAGCAAAACAAAATGCCGGGAAATGATTCCCCGGCATTCATTATGCATTGCTTTGAGCTTATGCTCTTGCTCTTGCCATTGCTTCTTCGTAATCCCTTGTTCCTGCCCAGACGTCGTTTGAATATGGGTTCTTGCCCATCTTGATCGAACGCTGGATTATGAATGCCATAACTACTACGTTGATGGCGATGGCTGCAACAGCGACAACGCCCTGTGCTCTCGGATCTGCAACGATGCCCATGTCAGAGATGATCTGACCTGCCTGGGCAGTCTTGCCGGCGCCGGAGTTGTACAGTGTGATAGCCTTGTCATACAGATCCATGGTTGTGATACCAAGTGCAGTTGCGTTTCCATAAACCGACGGAAGCGCAGCAGCGAATCTGCTGGAGAGCTGGAATGCAGGAACGACCTGTGCCCACATGCACCAGATAGCGAGAGTGTTTGCGCGGTTCTGGATCCAGCCGCCCTTGTTCCACAGTGCGTTTGCGAATGTAGGAGCAAGGAGTAGTGCAACGCCGCAATACCAGCTGTGTGTAGGAAGATTGAGGTAAGTGTACTCGAAGTTCCACACATCGTATGCGAGGATGAACCAGATAGTCATGTCAGGCCAGATCATATCGGACATGTTCTTGTCTTTCGATGTGAACAGGTTGATGCAGCCTGTCATGCAGAAGATGTTGATGAGTCCTGCAAGAGCATTGACTACGTTCCACCATCCGCCGTAGATGAATACGCCTTCGTTCGATGCCCACCATGCGCCGGACAGGTCGCCTGTGATGGAGAATGCTGCGAGAGCGGATTCCATGTCGGATACGTTAGCGATCATGATGTTAGCCGCAACGATGAACCATGGCCACCATTTGAACCAGGCTTTCTTGCCGAGGCCCCACTCGTACTTGATCATCATGAAACCGACACAACCGATGTCAGCAGCATAGAGCTTGAAGTAGTGGAACCATCCGTCCATGAAAGCGACTGTCGGGTTAGCCTTGCCTCCGAACATTCCCATGTGAGCGAGAATGAAGTAGAGGGTAAGGATAGCCGGAATAATTACGAATACGATCATGCCGCCGATCTTCGTCTTTCTGCCGATCTCATTCATGAGGATCAGTCCTACAAAGACGAGTACCCAGCCTACAAGCTGCATAGCTGCATGATTGCTGTAAAGCTGAAATAGCATATAATACCTCCTGATTATTAGTTGCTTGTTTAATGTACATATTATATTAATTATATTAATGGAAACTGATATAATGGGTTTGAGTTTCCGCGGCTGATTATAAGACTTCGTTAACGATATATCAAGCCTTTTGTTGAGAAAGATTTTATAGACATTTATAATAATTGGGAAAGCACATATTTACATACTTCAAGGGGGAGAAATGAAGTTTTATAAAGATCATTATGATGTCGTGATCATCGGAGGAGCTCTTGCCGGGCTCTCTGCCGCCCTTCAGCTTCAGCAGAAAGGCATCAGCGACATCCTTATCCTGGAGAAGCACAATCTCCCGGGCGGCCTGGCTACGAGCTATGTCCGCAACGGAATCGAGATAGAGGCTACTCTCCATGAAATGATGAGCATCGGCTCAAAGGAAGACCGCCTCAAGGTAGGGGCCTTCTTTGACGAGTGCGGAGTCGACATCGACTGGCTCAAGGTCCCGGAAGCGTACAGATTCGTGGAGCCTGCCAAAGGCATCGACATCACGCTGCATTCGGGCTTCGAGAGAATGGCGAACGAGATCGATGCGCAGTATCCGGGCTGGGGTCCAAAGGTGCTTGAGCTCATGCAGCTCTGCAACAGGGTATATGACTCGATGAACACCCTTTCGGTGACTCCGATGAGCAAGCCGGCAATGCTGATGAAGCATCCTGACTTCGTAAAGACTGCGGGCTATACGGCGACTGAGGTCATCGACACGTTCGGTTTCCCTGACAAGATCGTCGACATCCTGACTCCGTACTGGATCTATGTAGGCAACCCGATGAGCACCCTGCCTTTCACCATCTACGCTTTCCTGATGGCGGACTACTTCCGCGGCGGCAGCTATGTGCCGAAGAAGTACTCGCACGAGATGAGCATGAAGCTCCAGGCGAAGGCCGAGGAGAACGGAGCGCAGATCGAGTTCTGTCAGGAAGTGGAGAAGATCCTCGTTAAGGACGGCAAGGTCACGGGCGTGCGCACAAGGCGCGGCGACGAGATCAGCTGCGACTACGTAATTTCTGCAGCGTACCCTAACAAGGTATATACACAGATGATAGAACCTCTGTCTGAAGTGCCGGCCGGAGCCATAAAAATGGTAAACGGACGCAGGCTGTCTGTCACAACAGCATCGGTAATGATGGTGCTCGACGATACACCTGAGAACCTCGGTATCAGGGATTACAACATATTCTCAGCCGGTGAGACGATGGATACCGATAAAATCTGGGAGCAGGGAAAGACGCTGGGACCATACAAGTATCTGACATCGATCTGCCTCGATCTGGCGAATCCGGGAGCTACGCCTGAGGGAATGTGCCAGTTCTCTATCACCAACCTGCCGCTCGTTCAGGGATTCCTCGATCTGAAGGAAGAGGATTACTACGATTTCAAGCGCAAGATGGCGCTCGACATGATTACCGAGTACGAGAGAGTCAGCGGGATCAACATCCGCGACCACATCGTGGAGATCGAAGTCTCGACACCTGTCACGGTCGCGCACTATGTAGGCGCATGGAAAGGCAGTATTTACGGATACTCCCACAGTATAGATGACCACGCCATAGCAAGGCTCCAGATGAAGGAAGATGATCACTTCATTGACGGACTTGAGTTCGCGGGAGCCCATGCCATCAGCGGTAACGGCATGGGACCGGCCGTTACAAACGGCCGCGCCGCCGCCAAGGCTGTCATTGACGACGTTGCAAAGAAGAAGGCTGCCTCCGAAGGCGGCAGGAAAAGAAAAGCTAAGAAAGCGAAAAAGGCATAGAAAGGAGGCAGCCACATGAAAGTAAAAGGATTTTTAAAAGATGTCGGCGGCGCCTCCCGCGTCACCAGAATGCGTAAAGAGCTGATCGCAAAAGGTTCTCCTCTTCCTGACCCGAAAGACCCTATCCGCGAGCTCGCTG
>JBGUVT010000121.1:0-2011 GCA_045220485.1 Anaerovoracaceae bacterium
CATTATCGGCAGAACGCTTCGGGACGAGATACTTGCGGCCAATATTACGATGTTCAATACGATTGGCGTCAAGCCGTCATCTCTTCCCTGCGGTTTTGTCCCTGTTGATATTGATGTCACTCCCTGTGACAATTCCAAGACCAGCAAGGAAGGTGTATCAAGGACTTATAAAGGCTTTGATGGGTATGCCCCTATCATGGCCTATATTGGTGACGAAGGCTTTCTGGTAAATACTGAACTGCGCGAAGGAAAACAGCACAGCCAGAAAGGAACACCGGATTTTCTTCGAGAGACTCTCCGCCTTGCTCACAGGATGACCGATCAGCAGCTTTTAGTCCGCATGGATTCCGGAAATGATGCGGCCGAAAACCTTGGGATCCTTATCGAGGATGGCTCCTGGTTTGTCATCAAACGGAACATGCGCCGCAGTGAAACAAAAGAAGGATGGCTCGAAAAGGTACAGGACTGCTGTAAGGATATCCGTCATCCGCGTGAGGGGAAAACCGTATACATTGGAAGCAGCTGGAAAGATGTTCCCTATACGACAGTCAACGGTGAGCAGAAGACTATCTGCCTGCGCATAGGCTACGAGATCATCGAGCGCACCATTGATAAGCACGGCCAGTATCTGTTTCCTGCCGATATCGAGGTAAATACCTGGTGGACAAACCTCGGTCAGCCTGATGACGATGTGATCCGGCTTTACCATGAACATGGTGAGAGTGAGCAGTACCACAGTGAGATCAAAACGGATATGGATGTCGAACGTTTCCCTTCCGGGAAATTTGACACCAACGAGCTTGTCCTGGAGCTTACTGTTCTTGCTTATAACATTCTCCGCATTATCGGACAGAAGTCACTTAAAAGCAGCAGTGCTCCCAAAACGAAGCGCAAAGTAAAGCGCCGAAGGATCCGTACAGTGATCAGCAATCTGATTCTGATCGCCGGCCATGTAAAAGAACATGCCAGAAGACTCATCCTTTCACTGGGAAAGAGTAATATATGGATTCCGGTGTTTATGGATCTGCATCATCAGCTGGTTTTGACGTAAATTGAAATCCGCCAGCGATAACTATCAATACAGCGTTTATTAACTGCGCTCTTTTATTCATGAAGAGTCTTTGGAAGTAAGCGACTCAACAGTTGGTAACTCGTAAACAGGGATCATCACTATTCGGACTATTAAAAAAGCCCTTTAGTGAACCGATCCTTATATTTTGAAGCTGAGCTTCACGGATTCAGGCTTCAGTCAAAAGGACCCAGGAGCAGAAGGATTTATATTTCACAGGAGCTGTCCGAATATCTTTATTCTTATGATTTAAAGATGGAGCATATCTCCCCGGACAGAGTTTATTTCTTTCCATCCCGGAACGATTCGCCCTATGAAGCTGGCACTTTTCAGCAGAATTTCCTGAAAATATGGTATACGGCATTCCCCGATAAACAGGGGGACGGCGTACGTATCCGCGCCTATGATTTCCGCCACCACTTTGCCTATGCGAATATGAACCGCTGGCTCAGGGAAGGAAAAGACCTGAACGTCATGCTCCCTTATCTTATGCGGTATATGGGACACCAGGACATTGAATGCACTCTTTACTATTTTCATCTTGTTCCAGACATCTATCCGGATATAGTTAAGAGGTCATCCCTTTTTGAAGAACTGCTTCCGGAGGTGGATCATCATGCGTAAAAAGAACACAGCTGACACAGACAGCGCTTTTTTCTGGAACAGTGCTTCCGATTACCTGAACAAAGAACTGTCCGATATCCGTCAAAAAAGCCCTAAAACCGTAGAAACCTACAGACAGGCATTGAATAAATATGTTGATTATCTGGAGGCGGAGAAATCGACCAGGCGCAGGGATATCTGTTATCAGGACTTTAATAAGAATAACCTTAAAAACTACCTCGTGTATATGAAAGATTCACTGCAGCTGAGTGAAAAGACCTGCAATCTCAGAATGACAGCAATCCGTTCATTGCTTTCCTATGCCGCAGAAGAGTCAAT
>JBGUVT010000122.1:0-4378 GCA_045220485.1 Anaerovoracaceae bacterium
CGGAGCTTCTTGGCGATGAGACGATCAGGTCCATCGCGGAAGCCCATGGTGTATCATCTGCCCAGGTGATCCTCCGGTGGGATCTGCAGCGGGGCATCGTGGTGATCCCCGGCTCTTCCGATCCGGAGCACATCAAAGAAAATCTCGATCTGTTCGGCTTTGAACTGTCGGATGAGGAAATGGCGGCGATCCGTGCTTTGGACCGGGGTGAAAAGCATGACTGGTATTGACAAGGAGAAATGCGAAATGAACATACTCGTTTTAAATGGAAGTCCCCGTCCACAGGGCAATACCTGGAAAATGGTTACTGCGTTCCGGGAGAGTGCTGAAAAAGCCGGACATATAGTAAATATCGTGAATGTGTGCCGGAAGAACATCAAAGGATGTCTCGCCTGTGAATACTGCCACGGAAAAGGCCAAGGGCAATGTGTCCAGAAGGATGACATGCAGGAAGTATACGGATATCTGCGGGATACAGACATGCTTATCCTGGCTTCTCCCATTTATTATCATGGGATCAGCGGTCAGCTTAAGTGTACGATCGACCGTTTCTATTCCGCGCTGTATCCGACAGCGCCTGTGTCACTTACAAAGACAGCCATGTTTTTAAGTTCCGGAGATCCGGAAATGTATGAAGGTGCGAAGTTTTCCTTTGAGGGAGACTTTCTGGGTTACCTTGGTCTTGAGAATATGGGGATGTTCACCTGCGCGGGAGACGTGAAAGAGTCAGTTCTGGAAGAAATCAGAAAAATGGCAGCCAGCCTATGAAATAAGTATCAAAAGGAAAATAGAATACGATAATACAATATATGTTTTATCAGGGCTTGCAATTTTAGCAAGCCCTTTTTTTGAGCAAATGCAAAAAAGTCCTTGACAAGCGGTTACTGGCAACAGCCCCAAACGATTATTTGTCATCATAGTGGCCACGGCATGCTGCGATATAGATCCGGTCGCCTTCGATGTGATAGACCAGACGGTCTTTCTCATTGATTCTTCGGCTGAATTCACCCTGCAGGCTGCCTTTTAATGCTTCTGGCTCACCGATGCCGTCAAGCGGCCCATTGCGTTCGATGTCTTTGATGAGCAGGTTGATGCGTTTGATTGTCTTCTTATCCTGCGTCTGCCAGTACAGGTAATCATCCCATGCATCATCCGACCAGATTTTTTCACTCATCGCCGACCTCGATCAGTTCATGGACGGTACCTTTACCGGCTTTCAATTCCGCTACAGATTTCATGATGTATGCCTGATTGGAAGCACTGTAGAAAGGATCTTCCTGTTTGATGTCAAACGGGATACGCCGCTCACGAAGAACCGCTTTTACATATATATTAATGGCGGCAGACGTAGTGAGTCCAACGGAATTGCAGAAGGAATCGAAAGCGCTTTTATCCGATTCATCCACACGGGCTGTTAATGTTGCAAGTGCCATACGATCACTCCTTTCATTATGATTTGTCTTGAGTGTAACACTAAACGCATACAAAAGCAAGCTATAGTGTGCAAAATGAGAATCGGAAGATTGAATGAAGATCAACTGCCCGGTTGGCTGTTACCTCAGAAAACCCAAGCCGGGTTCGGACCAAAAACCAGTCATCGTTCGATTCAACAGGAAGACGGGGGAGATAGATAGGCATGGGGATACCGGGCAGTTTCTTCCTGAGTTATTATAAGGCGAAATACGACAAGCTAACAGGAAATGTGGATATTGAACTGGAGAACAAGTATTTCGACAAACTCATGGAGAAGGAAAGACAAGCAGGCGTTATAGCCTGCTTTTTTAATGGGGATTTGCGATGAAACGGAAAACGATAGAAAAGGAGACTGCCCTCATAAAAAAACGGCTTAAGCAGAGACAGGCCTTAGCCGCAGAGTTATGAGCCGGAGCGCCTAAGCGCTCCAACATTTTTACGATCACGACGTGGAAAAATCAAGATAGGAACATAATCGCAGCCCGCATGATGAGGTTTCTATAAACTC
Source organism: Anaerovoracaceae bacterium (assembly GCA_045220485.1). Lineage (GTDB taxonomy): Bacteria > Bacillota > Clostridia > Peptostreptococcales > Anaerovoracaceae > Crickella. Next base: position 1,982 of record JBGUVT010000122.1, read on the forward strand.
GCTTTCACTCTTGTTGAGTCCTGAGAAATAAATCGGAATGCCTTCGGCGGATTTTGATTCCAGAGTTTTTCCAGATCCAGATTGTGACGCTTTAACGCGTTACGAAATTCCTTAGCCTTCATTCTATTCACAGCACTTTTGAAATCGTTGATTGTTTTGCTTCTTGTCAAGTCCTGAGCTTTCGATACATCTGTTGCCCGTACAATTTCATCTTCAAAATTCAGCACCTGTAAGATGGTCAGTATTTCGACCTTAAAACTCAACGATTTAAGAAGTGCGATATTCTTCCTTAGGTGGCTTGTTTCGTCTTTATCAGTATCAAAGATAAGAACAACAATGCTTCCAGGGTCAAACTGCATCAGCAACGATACCGGCAGTTCATTTTGGATAACATTAAACTTCTTTACTTTCCCCGGCAAAACAAGTGATGGCCTTTCCTTCAAAGCTCTGATCAGCTTCTCCTCACATTCTCCCTCCGTGAGATATATGCATTTCTTCATGGCTCGATCACCTCCAGGTCATCAAGAAGAGAATCATCAGGCAAAGATCCGAAAATATCATTCTCCATGGCACACTTTACAGAATCTGTATGACGTTTCAAATAATCGGACGCAAAGGAGACAGTTACCTTATAATCTGTGCCATCGATTTCTTTCCTCATGAAAGCAAACGTATGCTTCGGGAGATTCAGATTCAGCATATCTGTATTGTGTGTTGTGAAAATAAGCTGTTCATTTGCCCCAAGTCGTTCGACCATCAATCCAAAGATCCGCTTTTCTATATCGCTTTGGATATAGGAAAAATGTTCATCGCAGTAGTAGAAGCAGTTTCTATTTGACAGCATGGAAGCCAGAAAGACTGCCACATCAATACCTTCTGCAGTTCCGCTGGACATAAGTTCCCTGTTAAGTAGTTTTCCTTCCTGTATAATGATCTCTTTGCCGCGTCGCCGGATGACAAACGAATCCTTCAAATCTTTGGCAATAGAAATATCTGTCAGTGTCGGATCAAGTGTTCCGATTACAGCCCTTAGCGTCTTAAGCAATGCTTCCTTGCTTACATCACTTACGCGAAGAGATGTTTCAATCTCGGGATAGGCAAAGCGATATTCAAGTACACCAACTCGTTTTTTCAGTTCTTTAATGCTGCCGTTAAGATCCGCGGTCCGGTCTGTCAGTTTCTCCACAGCCATCTCATAGGAGTCTTTTTCTCCAATCTCTGCAGCGTAATAGTGGAGATTCACATCCTCGCCTTCCACAGACCCTTTGAGGCGATGAAGAGTATACCCTTCATTGACGAAATCAACCTGGAACTCAGCTGGCTGGTCTCCTGAATACAGATCTCTTAAAAACGCTTCATTCGCCTCTTTTACAGAACTGAAAATCTTTAAAAGGGCCCTTCCAAGGCTGGTCTTACCAGTGGCATTGGTTCCCATCAGGATGATTGCTTTCTTATACCGGAACCGTTCACGTCCTTCCAGGGCTTCTTCCCCGATGAGAGAAACAGACAGTTTTCGTGGATAGGTGAAGTTCATCTGAAAATCATCAAACCCATAAACGTGATTCAACTTAATGTTTAATATAATCATGACACCACCTCATATATTCGCATATTACGTATTTATGGTATATCTAATGCCGTGATATGTCAAGAAATTTGGTGCCATATCTCATGCAGGCCCTGGCTGTCGAATTATGAGCCGGCATGCCTAAGCGCTCCAACTTTACGGTCTGAAATACTTTCTTCAAAAGAGATCACACATGGAAACAAACGGGACCTGCAAAGCCTATAAGTAGAGGGGGAAAGAACTGAGCGATGGAAAAATCAGCCAAAGAACTGTGGGATAAATATGCCGATGAGTACGCAAAGGAGCATGAACGAATGGAAGCAGAGCGGAGAGAAATCGCCGAGGCGGCAGACGCCTATATGAACGACTTTGTTGAAGAACTGCGCTCCGATGAGGAGCTTGTGGAACTTCTGGAAGGAATCGAAGAGGGGACAATGGTACAGATCGTCGTGGAGTAAAAATCCAATAAAGAATGGGAGGCTGCTATGGCAGAAGATAATAAGGGAACAGGCGGACAGGCGTCTGTCGCTCCGGAAGCAGAGCCCCGCCCTTATGAGTTAAAACAGGTCCAGGTACGGCTCCGGCTTTCGGAGGCAGGTTCCATCTATAGCTCAAAAGAGATCACCAACCATGTGCGGGCTGCCGAGGTGATGTCGGATGTCCTCGCCCAGATGGACCGGGAATATGTCTGCGTCGTGAACCTGGACATCAAAAACAGGCCAATCAATTTCAACATTGTCAGCATCGGGGACATTGAGGCGGCAATCGCGCCGCCTCAGAACATCTTTAAGAGCGCTATCTTATCCAACTCAGCCCGCATTATGCTGATG
>JBGUVT010000123.1:0-6563 GCA_045220485.1 Anaerovoracaceae bacterium
GTACAAAACCTTCTACGGTAAAACACTTAAGGAATGCAAGGAGAAGGCCGACAAGTTCAATGCTGATGACAGAATCAAAGCTAAAGAGATGTTCTTCGGTGAACTTGTTGAAGATTATATCAAGAACACATTTCTGCCGAGTTCGAAGGTCAAGGAACGGTCCAAGCAGCGCTATGTCGATGCCTACAATAACAACATGGCAGAACATAAAGTCACCAAGAGGCTCATAACTGAAATCGACTACAGATGTCTGCAGGAAGCATATAACGACATGACCTGTGCAGCCTCTTCCGTAGATGCCATCCACAAGCTGCTCCAGCACTTCTTCGCACTTATGGAGCAGGAGGGCATATGCAAGGATCCTACTAAATCGTTGGTAGTTCCCAAAGCAGATAAGAAAAGTAAACCCGGAGAGATCGTTGTTTTCACAGACGAGGAACTTGAGGCCGTCAAGCAATATATAAATCGCACAGATGTATCCGGATTTGAAATGCGACGCATCAGGATACTGCGGTTCTTAATATTACTGGCTATCAACACCGGTGCTCGTATAGGTGAGCTGCTGGCTCTCACCTATGATGATATATATCCTGATAAAATCACAATCAATAAGCAGGTCATAACAAAGCCAATATTCAAAGATGGCAAAACTGATGGATATGAATTGAGCATAGAAGACACAAAGTCGGAAAACAGCGTCAGGTCAGTGCCAATTACAGAAGAAACATATAATGAACTCGAGCAGCACAGAAAATGGCATCAGGAAGAAATGCTGGAAAAAGGATACAGGACCAACCAGCTGTTCACAACAAACACTGGTCGACTGCATGATCCGAGGTCACTAAGACATACACTTGACAGGTTGCACGAGGATGCAGGTGTGCCGCAGTACGGATTCCATGTCTACAGGCATACATTCGGAACCAAGCTAGCTGCGAACGGTGTGGCGCTTCAGACACTGGCCTCACTAATGGGACATTCAGACATATCAGTCACAGCAAAATACTATATAAACATTCCGGCAGCAGAGAAGGTCGAAGCTATCAGAACACTTAGTTCCTGATTGCTCTCTGAGGATTTCCCTCTCAGAGCATATACATAGCAGCACAGAATTGCGGTTCTGAGCTGCTATTTTATTTCATTTGTAAAGCTGACTATTTTTAATACAAAAGTGAAATAGTTCTTATTGTAATCAATGCGTAATTACGCATAAAAATAATCGGCACTCAGGCTGTCACCTGTATGCCGATTATTCCTTTTCCTTATTTCACATCTTGAACTGTAACTGCATAGCATCCGTCTGGTGGAGTCTCCGTTAAGACTTCCCCGAAGAAGAGCTCGTTCATATCATCAGTAGCTTCAGGCCAATCTTTTTCATTCCTAAGGAACAATGCTATTGCTTCCTCCTCTCCCTCATACATAGCGAATTCTCCGTCAAAAATTTTAAGTTTTGTAGTTTCTTTTCTATATGCATTATCATTTATTTCGGTGGTGTACTTCATTCCATTGGTGCCGGAAATAATGTGTAGCTCAATACATGACGAAGGATCACCTGTTATAAACAGATAGCCTTCTTTAGTATTTGTTTCTTGCCTGTCTAATTCTGTCCACACCCCGTTTGACGATTGCTTCACCGACAGTTGAAGACAGCCTTTAGTATGAAATTTGTAAAGTGATGACATTTTGTAAGCATCAACTACATCAGAATCGACTGCTGCAATTTGTGCCAGCTCTTCATCATTTGGTTTGAAAAATGTCATACCTGACTTGTTGAAATCAATGACATACTTAGCATTATAGCCTAAGCCTCCCCATACGCATAAACCGTTAAACATACCAAGTGCAATATAAAACAATATCACAGCTATTAGGACAATCTTTAGCTTTCCGCCCTTCTTGTATACAGATCCTATGGTGGCGTATTCGTCATCTTCTTTCTTGTTTGCTCTTATATCGGCCGGCAGAGGTTTGTCCGAATGATCTGAAAACTGCTTGTTCTGTATTACGGGAACTCCCGCAACCATCCCAAGTAGTGTTATAGCCAGGTTCAGCTGCCTGACACTTATTTCTTCTGCCTCAGCGTAGTGAGCGCCTTTCTGTTCATCCTCATATATATGTCTGAGATACTTTGGTGAATCGATGCTGGAAAAATCAGAAGCTTCAGCCTTAATCTTTCCACATAGTTCTATTGCAGAAGCAATCTCATCCTGACGGGTGCGAAGTTTCTCTATGTTGTATGACAGGACATCGTCCAGCTCAGCCTTGCCATCTATCAGGTCCCTTAACTCCGTCATACTTAATCCCAGCTTGCGTAGTACTATGATTTTCTGGAACAGCTGCACTTCTTCATCGCTGTATTCACGGTAGCCGTTATCCGTTCGCGGTGGAGTCACAAGTCCCTGATCTTCATAATATCTGATTGTCGCCTTTGAAACCCCCAGCAAGTCTTCAAGTTCATTTATCTTCATGGCTCTTCACCTCCTGTGTTTCCATCGTAAACCGTGATGTAACATCATGGTCAAGGCTTTTCTTCAAGTTTTATAATATTTTTCTGTTATCACTATCTAACGCTATAAAAATAATGTTGATCCCCATACCTTGCGCCGATTGATAAGACTATCATGAAAATAATGATATATATTATCGGCAATTCTATAGACGCATTGTTCCTATTCATCTATTTCATTAACGACAATACTATAGTTAAATTGTTCTTAAATTATAAGGCGTTTCTCCTTTGTCATACCTTTTCTCAAGCTTTTCATAGTATATATCCAGATGTTCTTTTATAGCTGGATATTCATTTATGTCGACACGTGGAATGCCTTTTCCTTTGTTACCATTATGCGGATTGATCACATAAAGGTTTTAATAATTCGGTATATATTCCGCAACATGTCCTGTAAACATTAATGAAATGCTTGAAAAACAAGGATCTGAGGCCTGCAAAAATTAATACAAAATTAATACAAAAGTTATTTTTAAGTGCCCTCTTTCACCTCTTTTTACAAAAGATATCAAGTTATAACTTGAATTGCCTCGAATTACCCAAAAGTAGTCAAAACGTTGAAATTTCAACGAAAAAAGCCTCTAACCATTGCGGTTAAAGGCCTCTGTGGAGCGGGTGAAGGGAATCGAACCCTCGACGTAAGCTTGGGAAGCTCAAGTTTTGCCATTAAACTACACCCGCATTATTGCGGCACTTGGGTGCCGCTTATAGAGTATACCTCAAAAGTATTGTTTTGTCAGTTGCTTTTTCTATGCCTTTACGAATTCTGCGTATATAGCGCGGATTGCCTTTTCGAAGTCTGCGCCTTCTACGCCGACTATTACATTGATCTCGCCCGTGCCCTGGTTGAGCATGCGTATATTGACTCCGTTTGATGCCAGCGCTCCGCATATTCTTGCCGAAGTACCGACACTGCGGAACATCTTCTGTCCAACGATAGCAACCATAGCTATGCCTTCCTCAACGTTTATGTCATCAGGCTTCAGCTGCACCCTGAAGGATTCCAGTATATCTTCGAGCTTATCTTCGAGTTCGCTGCTCGCAATGACCATCGAGAGCGAATCAATGCCTGTAGGTATGTGGTCGAAGCTGACTCCCGCATCTTCAACAATTGCCAGAGCCTTGCGCACGAATCCTACTTCATTGTTCATCATGGTTTTATAGATTGAGATGACCGTGAAGTCGCGCTTGCCGGCAATACCGCTTATGATGCTGCCGTCATCGCCTGCTCCTTTATTGGATATGACAGTACCCGGATCTTCCGGTTTATTTGTATTGCGGATATTGATAGGAATATCCGACATTCTGGCAGGGAAAACGGCGTCCTCATGCATGACGCTGGCTCCCATGTATGACAGCTCTCTGAGTTCTACATAGGAGATATCCTTGATCGGAAGCGGATTGTCTACGATACGCGGGTCTGCCATGAGCATACCCGATACATCTGTCCAGTTCTCATACACTGAAGCTTTCGCTGCTCTTGCGACCAGAGATCCGGTCACGTCCGATCCTCCTCTGGAGAAAAGACATATTTCGCCGTTTTTTGCATAGCTGCCGTAAAATCCCGGAAGCACTGCTCTATCGTGTTTCGCAAGTTCTGCCGATAATGCCTCATTGGTCTGGTCGATAAGGAGTCTTCCCTTATTATCAAAAAGTATCAGGTCCTTTGTATCTACAAAATCGTATCCCAGATACGCGGATATCAGTCGTGCCGACAGATACTCGCCGCGGCTGACTATATAATTACCGGAGCCTCCGGCATCCAGGTTTCTGCGGATCTCATTAAACTCTGCATCGAGGTCAACGTCTATGCCGAGTTCGTCAGCAATATTCATATACCTTTCCTTTATAGGCGCCATAAGCGGCTCGTAAGGAATGTTATTGTCTATAACAGCCTTGAGCATTATGAGCAGATCGGTGATCTTGCTGTCCCCGCTGTATCTTTTGCCCGGAGCAGACACAACTACATATCTGCGTTCAGGATCAGCCTCAACTATTTCCCTGATTTTTCTTATCTGTGCAGGATCTGCGACAGAAGAACCTCCGAATTTAAGAACCTTTACACTCATTCCCCATATCCTCCTTAATATAATTATTATCTTTTTCTTTTACGACCGTCAGTATCGCTATACCCGCAAGAATGGCGGCCGTACCGCCGATCTCAGCCGGGTGAAAGCTCTGGTTCAGCCAGAGCACAGATGCCACTAGCGCCGTGACAGGCTCGAACAGATTATACACTCCGCCGCGCACCGGCCCCACAATGCTCGTTCCATAGAGGAAAAGCGCGAAGGCGAACGCCGCTCCCGGCAATATTATAAAGATCATTCCCGCAATCAGAGATGCGTCCCACTGGACCGGAAAATTCCACAGCCTGCAGAACGGTGCAATGACGACTCCTCCGATGAAGAGCCCCCAGCCCACCGTCTCAAACGTTCCGTATCGTCTGATGAGTTCTGACGGAAGCGTTATATAGAGCGCACACATCAGAGCGGATATCAATCCGGACAGCAGTGCAAGCGGATGTACCGCCAGAGCTCCAAAATCTCCGTGTGTTGCTATAAGAAAGGACCCTGTTATAACCAATGCCAGCGAACCAAGTTCGGCCGGAAAAGACCTGCGGCGCTCCTTTATTATGACATAAATAAGTACAAACACAGGCGCCGTCTGCTGTATCGCAGATGCGATGCCTGCGTTGCTGTAGTCGATCGATATATAATATGTAGGCTGGCACAGGCCAAACGCGAATACCGAAATGACAAGAAGCCTTATAACGGATTTCCTGTCTTTCCATATGTCGAATATGCCGTGCGGGTTTTTAAAAAGAGCGAATATCAGCAGCACAATCCCCGATGTGATCATGCGGAAATTCACCATCCACATCGTGTCGATTCCCCGGGCCATAAGGTATTTGCTTACTACTGCATTGAGTCCCCACAGTCCCGCTCCAAGCAAAGTAATAAGTGTGCCGCTGAGCATGTTCTCCTTTAATTATTTTGCAGGCTGTACCGTTATGGTGACAGTACCTGTAGCCTTATCTGTTACAGTTGGCTTTATCATAAATGAACCTGCGCCGAAGCTGACTGCCTGTGAATTTGTTCCGCTCAGATATGCTGTGTATGTAGCATCACCGTCTAATTCCGGAAGCTCATCAATATTGCCCTCACCCTCAGAGGCAATGAACTCTACCGTGATCTCACCTTTATCGAGAGCAGTATCGATGGAAACCTGTTCGCCGTCTTCCACCACAAGAGTTCCTGTTGCAAAGTAATCTCCCTTATCTGCATTAATAGCAGTGATGGTCATGTTCTTATCATCATCCATATTACCGCTGAACTCGTGTTTACCGCACGATGCCATCACAAGCATAGATACAGCCAGCACAGTTATAGCAATAATTGAAAGTAATCTTTTCACAGTATGGTCCCTCCGCTTTGTTAAACTTTACTTATTATATCCCAATCTGTATTCTTTGTTAAATCAGTCCAGTTCTTCCATTGCGGATTTGATCAGCGCAGGAAGCCTGCGGCATTTTTCTTCTGAGCTTGCTGCGACCGATGCCCTGACTCCTCCGTCGAATGGTATAAGGAATACGTTCTTTTCGCTTAGCTTATCGCACAGACCATCCGGATCTTTGTACGGTATGGTCACGAAGAACCCCGCACTGAACGGCAGCGTCTTCAGGCCGCATTTCGCCGCTTCCTCTTCAAATGCCTTTCCCCTCGCGAGCAGCATACTGCGGGCTTTTGCCCTTTCGGCTTCAACTTCTGCCAGGAGCTCTTCGTCAGCGTAAACTCGCTCTATGACTTCCTGCGGAGCTCTCGGCGGATTCGACCATGTTGCCCGTGATGAAAACGAATTGATCCTGCCAAACTCTTCTGCCACCTCAGGGTTGTGTGCCAGACAGATCATGGCTGCACACCTTGCTCCATAGAGAGTAAAAGTCTTTGAAGCACTGTAGGCTATTATAGGCAGAATGTTGGCTCTCAGATTATCTATGACACTGTAAAAGCCTCTCACCTCTTCCGGCTCCCCCGCGAAGTCGATGTACGCAACA
>JBGUVT010000124.1:0-5352 GCA_045220485.1 Anaerovoracaceae bacterium
ACTACGAGGATATTGCGTCCTCTGAGTATCTGTTTGTAAGTAATTCCCCTTCTCATTATGTATTGGTCCCTTCTGTTTATTATTTATTAGCGGACTGATAAGTAAGCGATGACGCAGCAGATAAAGGTGAAAATGCAGAATACGCGTACCACCTTTGTCTCGTGCCAGCCGCCCAGTTCAAAGTGATGATGGATAGGTGCCATCCTGAACACTCTCTTGCCGCCTGTCTTCTTGAAATATGTAACCTGGATGATAACGGACAGCGCTTCAATAACGTAGATGAGGCCGGCTATAGGCAGGAGCCATTCCATGTGGCCTACGATCGCCATTGCAGAAAGAACTCCGCCGAGTGCCATCGAGCCCGTGTCTCCCATGAATATCTTTGCCGGATAGTGGTTATACAGCAGGAAGCCCAGGAGCGCGCCGAATACGGCCTGGCCGGCAACGGCCATCGGCTCGTTGCCGCCGTGCACGGTCATTCCTACTATGGCGAACGTGCACGCCACGATCGACGAAGTGCTCGCGGCCAGGCCGTCAAGCCCGTCTGTAAGGTTGACAGCATTGGCCATGGCTACCTCTATAAAAATCACGAACGGAATATACAGGATGCCGAAATCGACTGTTTTGCCGAAGAAAGGTATCAGCATTGTGGTACCCTCTTTTGTCATCATGAAGACTGCAAGGGCAGCACCGAATAAGACCTGAAGAAGAAGCTTCTGCTTCGGTGTAAGTCCTTCATTCTGCTTCTTGGCTACCTTGTTGTAGTCATCAATAAAGCCGATCGCTCCGAAAGCGAACATGCTGAGGAGAATGGCTATCTTACCGGTCGCTTCGCTCCCCTTCATGAACATGCTTGCAACTATGGCAACCGTAATACCGATAATAAACGCTATTCCGCCCATGGTAGGCGTTCCGGCCTTGCTCAGGTGAGCCTGCGGGCCCTCTTCCCTGATGAACTGCCCGAACTGCCTGTGCCTCAGCAATGGTATCATCCTGGCTGTCACCAGCATGGATACAGCGAATGCGATTGCCGCTATTAGAGCATATGCTCCGATTCCGTGACTAGTACTCATTTACTCTCTTCTCTCTCCGTTCTGCCGCAGATATCACTCACTGTAGATATATACGACCGACTCTTTATCTACTCTTGTACCTGCCTTAGGGTACTGATCCACGACCACAAATGACTGATTGCTGTGGTCATCAGGAATAACCGCATATGTAAGACCATAGAGCTTGATGTTTTTAATGGCATCCTTGCTGTCCATGCCGGTAACATCAGGCACTTCCACGGTATTTTTCTTTGCAGCCTTCTTCTCTTCCTTTGTAAGCTTGCGCTCCACGCCCAGGTATTCAAGGCTCTTTTCAGTGATCTCCTTGACTATAGGGCCGGCTGTGTAGGCACCGTACTGGATCTTTGTAGGCCTGTAAACGATACAAATCATCGAGATAACAGGATCGTCCATAGGAGCCATTGCCACAAAGGATGTATTGGTCTCGTTGCTGTACTTCTTGTTTGCAACACGGTTAGCTGTACCGGTCTTTCCGCCTACCCTGTAGCCCGGAATATATGCCGTAGTACCGCCGGCATCAGACACGTAGTATTCCATAATGTCGCGCATCTGTGTAGCGGTCTCTTCGGATATTACCTGTCTGACCTCAGTGTCAGGGATCTCCTCAACGACCTTGCCGTTTTTATCGACTATTTTGTCCACGATCTTAGGCTTCATCAGTATGCCGTTATTGCCCAGACTGTTGACTGCGCAAAAAATCTGCAGCGGCGTTATGGCGATTCCCTGACCGTAGCCTGTAGTTGCAAGGTCTACATCGCTCATGTCAGCCGGATCCTTGACTATGGACAGTCCTTCGCCCGGAAGGTCCACGCCGGTCAGATCGTTGAAACCGAACAGATCGATGTAGTTGTAGAAGGTGTCAGCTCCCATGTCGAGAGCAACCTTTGCAAGAGCAGGGTTGCAGGAATTTCCGACGGCTTCCTTAAGCGACTGCTTTCCGTGAGTATACAGGCAGTGGAGATAGTAGCCTCCTACCTTGATGGCGCCCGTACAATTGTATGTGGATTTTTCTGTGGCGCTTCCCGAATCGAGGGCCGCAGCTGCCGCTATAAGCTTGAATGTTGAACCAGGCTCATAAACATCGCTGACAGCAGTGATTTTCCACATGTTGCTGAGATAATCAGTCTTCTCCTTGTCGGTCATCTTATCGAATTCCGCTTTTTCCTTCGGGTCTGACGGCTCATTGGAATTATTCGGGTCGTATTCAGGAGTTGTCGCCATGGCGAGTATGTCTCCGGTTTTAGGATCCATAACGATGCACGTAATGGCATCAGCCCCGGTCTTCTGCATGCCTGTCACAAGAGCGTCTTCCACAAAGTGCTGGATCACGGAATCGATGGTTGTTACGATACCATAGCCGTCCTGTGCCTTGTAGTATCTTGTTTTGCTGTTTGAAAGCGTATCGCCGTTGTTGTCAGTCGTCCTGACCGTTCTTCCCTTTATACCGGCAAGTGTTGAGTTGTATTCATACTCGAGACCGGAACGTCCGGCGTTATCCTTGTTTACTCCTCCCAGTACCTGAGCGGCAAACGCGCCGTTAGGGTAATACCTCGCTGCACGGGTCTTTACTATGACATCGCCCGCGAACTCGTTCTCAGCGGCCTCTACCTGCTGTCTGGTGAGTCCTTCGCCCAGCAGCACGAGGTTCTCCTCTCCTTCAAGAAGAGCCTTTATCTCGGCTGCATCCTTGCCCGTGATGTGGGCAAGCCGGAGGATCCTCTTGGCTTTGTCGTCTGCGCTGATGCTGTCGTCCTTGTATATGTACTGTGTATACGCATAGAGCTCATACTCAGTCACCGTCTCGGCGAGAGTGTTCATACGGGAGTCATAGATGGCGCCCCTCACAGGAGCGATCTCCGTATCCACCTTCTGCATGTCTGCGGCCAGCACCTTGAGCTCATCCGATTTATATATCTGCCAGTATCCCATACGGAAGATAAGCGCAAAAAGCAGCACAAGAATCACTCCGAAACCGAACGCAAGACGCTTACGGTTTCTGGAGGTGATCACATTTGTGTTGTCTTCGAGCGCTTTCCTCCTGATCTTTTCTCTTTTCTTATCAGTCTTTTTTACTGTATCCATACTTCCTCATTTAAGCATACATATACGGATATACTATACCACATATGGTATTAAGATTTAAAGAGCAATACTGTATTTAGAAAGAAGCAAATTTACTAAAAAAGCCACCGAACCGTTGCCGGGTCAGTGGCGCTGAATTATCTGAGCTATGCGTTAATTATATGCTTCACTCCTTATAGAAGCAGCAAGATTATTCACCTCCGACTCAACGTTGCCAAGCTTAACTACGTTCTTTGCTGACGGATACACCATGCCGAACTGCTGTGTTGCAACTTTCTCGATTCTTGTAACCCTTGTCTCGTCGACTATCTGGCTCTGCAGTGAATCGATCTCAGCCTGGAGGTATTCATTTTCTCTCTCGAGGATGTTGTTCTCGTGCTGGATGATAGCGGCATATGATCTCATTCCTACGAGTACGAATATACCGATCATTACTACAGCCAGTATCCTGACTGCGCTCTTTCTGTCAGCTCTGATTCTGTCTTCCTTGATTCTCTGTGCTCTGCTCTTCATGGTCGTACATCTCTTTCGAAGTGTGTTAAAAGTGTTACAGCTTCTCGAGCACTCTGAGCTTGGCGCTCCTTGCCCTCGGGTTTATCTCAGTCTCTTCTTCCGTTGGTGCTATCGGTTTTCTCGTTACCCTTTTTACATCGGCTACCTTGCCGCATACACATACCGGAAAGTCCTTAGGGCATGTGCACGGATCGAGCCTTCTTTCGAACTCCGTCTTTACTATCCTGTCCTCGAGTGAGTGGAAGGTTATTATCGCTATCCTTCCTCCGCTCTCCAGAAGATCCGGAAGTTTTTCCACCGCCTCCCTCAGGTGACCGAGTTCGTCATTTACTTCTATCCTTATCGCCTGGAATGTTCTTTTGGCCGGATGCGGTCCCGTGCGTCTGGCCTTTGCCGGAATGGCTGCTTTTATAATCTCTGTCAGCCTTCCTGTTGAATCTATCGGTGACTCTGCTCTCTCCCTGACGATGAATTCGGCGATTCTGGATGCCCAGCGCTCTTCGCCGTATTCCTTTATCATCCTGGTGAGCTCATCCTTGCTGTAGCCGTTCACTATGTCGTAAGCCGTGAGCCTGTCGGAGTCGTCCATCCTCATGTCGAGTGGCGCATCCTGCATATAGCTGAATCCCCTGTCGGGATTGTCCAGCTGGTATGAGCTGACTCCCAGGTCGAGCAGTATACCCTGGACCTTTCCGCCTGCAGCTTCTGCGATCGCCTCCACATCGCTGTAGTTGGCGTGTACAAATCTTTTTTCGCAGCTATACTCTTCAAGTCTCTTCTCTGCTGCCGCCAGGGCTTCCCGGTCTCTGTCCACAGCTATCAGCACGCCTCCTTCCGTAAGCCGCCGGCAGATCCCGGAGGAATGTCCGCCGCCTCCTACGGTACCGTCGACATATATGCCGTCCGGTTTAATGTCCAGAGCTTCCATCACTTCGTTAAACAGTACAGGTACATGTTCGAATTCCATGTGGAACCTCTCTATATGCTGAATTCCCTGAGCTTGTCAGTGAACTTGCTGTCTTTCATCTTCTTCGCCAGGTCGAAGTCCGCTTTCGTCTCTGCGCTCCAGATCTCCACTTTGTTCATGGCTCCTGTTGTCACCAGGTCTTTTGTGATATGAGCGTAGTCCCTGAGATTCTGCGGGATCTTTATTCTTCCCTGACCATCGAGTTCGCAAAGCTCTGAATTTCCGAAGAAGTCTCTGATGAACTCACGGAAGTCTGCATCCGACTGCGGCAGCGCCGCTATCTTTGCAGCCATCTCTTCGAAGTCCTCCATGGTGTAGATATAGAGGCATTCATCGAATCCTTTTGTGAGCATGCACTTACCGCCCAGCTGGTCCCTGAACTTTGCAGGTACGGCCATCCGGTTCTTGTCGTCTATTTTGTTCGTGTAAGTGCCTAGGAACATTTTCGTTGAAATTTCAGTGCTTTTCAGCTTTATTTTTATAAATATCGAAACGTTTGATAGGTAGATTTTACCCCACTTTTCCCCACTTTATCAAACGAAAATCTTATTTTTTGTTATGTTTTCCCCACTTTTTTGTGTAAAGTTGCCTTTACAAAGCCGATTTTTAAAAAAATAAAAAAGCAGACACAATATGTAGTGTCTGCTTTACATTTTTGTACAATATCTAGGTAAAGATATCTTTACATATTTTGAGATTGTGTTGCCTTGCAACCAG
>JBGUVT010000125.1:0-2784 GCA_045220485.1 Anaerovoracaceae bacterium
AGAACTTCTACCCGGCCATCAGCATTGAAGGCTTCGAGGAAGCTACTGATTTCCGCCGTGGCAAGGGTACTTATCAGGCTACTATGATTTGAAGAAAAAGCTGAATCTGCAGTTCGAGAATCTGGCTTACGATCCTGCGACTGCTCTTCCGGAGCTCCGGCTTAACAGTTTCACAAAGAAATACATCAAGAACATGCTTGCTCGGATCACAGGATATATTGAAGAGCAGACAGGTGTGGCATCGAACTATCAAAACTATATGAATACGCAAACAAAGAATCCGTTTGAGATAGAGCATATCATTACAGACCATTATGAGTGGTTTACGGATGAATATGCTGATCAAGAGGAATTCCGTAGATGGCGCAACAGCGTGGGAGCATTATTACTTTTGCATAAGAGCATCAACGCCAGTCTGAACGATGCCAAGTATGACTATAAGCTGTCGAAGTACTGCTCCAATGAAGGCAATATTTATACGGAGTCTCTTGGTGCTCTGGCTTATCAGAACAATCCAAAATTCAAGAAGTTTATTGCGGATAATGATTTGCCTTTTAAGGCGTATGCGCAGTTTGGCAAAACTGAAATCACGGAGCGAATCCAGCTCATGGTAAAGCTGGTAGGCCTCATTTGGAATCCGGAGATGTTCATATGATGGAACTATTAAATGATGTGTTTATCCGGTGTGGTCGATGTGGGCATACGTTCGGATTGCACAAGGAAGATCTTGATATAGAATGTAACGTTTATGATCGTGGCGAAAACAGCATGGGTGAAGAGGCTGAATATAGGATCGAAGGCTATACAGAATGCCCTGAGTGCGGCCATGAAATATCGTTCAGAATTTCAGGATTCGAGTATCCCGTAGGAGCTTACAATTACGAAGATAATGAAATAGATGGCGGCAAGTTTGATGAAGAACCACAGATGGCAGTGGTCTATAGTGAGGATGAATTTGATTCGTATGAAGCCTATCAGGAATATGATAGAATCCAGCCATTAATATTGGACATAGCAAGAAATCCAGAGCTTATCTATAATATTTCATCTCGTGAGTTTGAAGAGGTAATCGAGCGTCTTTTTCAAGAAGAAGGGTTTGAAACTGAACTAACTCCGGCAACAAAAGACGGTGGACGAGACATTATTGCTACCAAATATGAAATGGGCAAGCCAATTGTTTTTTATATTGAATGTAAGAGGTACGGGCGGAAAAACAGCGTCGGCGTCAACATTGTTCGGTCATTATTCGGAGTTCAAACGTCTGATCAGGTAAACAAGTCGATTTTAGTAACCACAGGGCATGTGACTCGTGGAGCACATAGATTTGTCGATGATCAAAAAACAATGATGAGTATTATGGACGTTGATGAAGTGCATCGACTTATCCAGAGGAGCGCACGTAGGGCTTCTGGAGGTTACTGAACCTTTTAACGTTTCTATACTTTTTAACGATTACAGAAAGGGGTGTCGCATTGAGTACCTCAACTGCCACGGCCTATGAATACAACGTCGCAGGACACCTTTCTTTCGGTGCGCCAAAATGTGAAAAAGCCCAGAAATCAAGCGGTTTCTGGGCTAATCGTACATATAGGCTTTGTATCAAAGATAACGTCTTGATAGATCCTGCCTGTGGTACAGCCGGATTTCTGATAACAGCAGCAGACTATCTCAAAGAAAAACACAAATCTGAGATTTTCTTTAATAAGCAGAACAAAGAGCATTATATGAATAATATGTTTCACGGATATGACATGGACAGAACTATGCTGCGTATCGGTGCTATGAACATGATGACACACGGTATTGCCAACCCCTCTATTGAATACCGTGACAGCCTTTCAGAACAAAATCCCGATAAAGAAATGTATTCGCTTATCCTTGCCAATCCGCCGTTCAAGGGCAGCCTTGATAATGACATCGTTTCGCCCGATTTGCTGAAAGTCTGCAAGACAAAGAAAACAGAATTGCTGTTTCTGACGCTGTTTTTGCGTATGCTGAAAATAGGCGGAAGATGTGCCTGTATTGTACCTGACGGAGTACTTTTCGGCTCGTCAAATGCACACAAGGCTGTCCGCAAAACACTGATAGACGATAACCGCCTTGAAGCTGTTATTTCCATGCCAAGCGGCGTATTCAGACCGTATGCAGGTGTTTCAACGGGTATTCTGATATTTACAAAAACAGGTTACGGCGGTACGGATAAAGTGTGGTTTTATGATATGCAGGCAGACGGATTTTCGCTTGATGACAAGCGTTCAGCGGTGGCGGAGAATGATATTCCCGATATCATCGCCCGATTCCATGACCTTAATGCCGAAAAAGACCGTAAACGCACAGAAAAATCGTTTTTTGTGGAGAAAGATGAAATTATTAAAAACGGCTACGACCTTTCAATCAACAAGTACAAAAAAACGGAGTATCAAGCTGTTGAATATCCGCCCACAAGTGAGATAATGTCAGAACTTAAAGGTTTATCTAAAGAACTTGACAGTATGCTGACGGAGTTGGGGGGATTGCTGAATGAGTGATACTGTTTTTTTGGAAGATGTATGTGATATTCTTGATAGTCAGCGTATTCCTATCACATCTACAAACCGAAAAAAAGGAATTTATCCATATTATGGGGCAAACGGTATACAAGATTACGTTGACAATTATATTTTTGATGATGAATTAGTTTTACTTGCAGAAGATGGTGGAAATTTTGGCTCAACTGAAAAACCGATTGCATATCGTGTGTCTGGAAAATGTTGGGTAAATAATCATGCAAACGTCCTCAAAGCT
>JBGUVT010000126.1:0-9841 GCA_045220485.1 Anaerovoracaceae bacterium
GCGGGTTGATAGCATGCGTATAAGCAGAGGAGCCGTAAAGGCCTGGGTATTCACTACTTCAGATTTCACTCCAGAAGGAGTTGACGAAGCTCGGATAACTGGAGTCAATCTCGTGAATGGTGACGAGCTAATCAGGTCACTAGATTTGTATTATCCCGGAAAGTATTGTCTCTAAAGAAAGATACTCTCTGATGAAAAAGCAAAACCGTCTTTAAACGATAGGAGTTTTATACGATGGCAAGCAAAATTTGTAAAATTGTTTATTTCGACGAGGACTCTGTTACGGATTATGTCCAAATTATTGCTGGTGGCGAGATGGAGACAACTACAGAGTTGTTAAAGTCACGAGAAGGAGCTGAATCACAAAAAGTTGAAGCTTCTGGAAAAGGCGGTATTGGTGGAGTTTTTAAAGCCCTGCTTGGATGGGAAGCATCTGCTGGCGGGGAGGTTACTGCCGGCCTCTCCTTTAATAGCAATAAGATGGTAAGAAATATTGTTAAGAATACTATTTTGACAGATTTCTTGAGGATCTTGGACGATGAAGAGTCAAAGAAAAGTACATCAAAAACCAGCAAGGGGGCAATCAAAAAATTTGATGGATATGTCATCTCCGCAGAGAAAGATTCTTTGTCTTATATGGTCATGGTTTCACCCTACTTATCTATGCTGAGAGGCGCATCTGTCCCAGCTGGTGAATTCAATATTGCGATTGATAAGTTGGAAAATGCCCTTAAGAACGCAAAAGGGTATTATGAGTTTGTTGGGACAAAAGGAAGAAGCAGGGTTATTCTTCGCTTTAACATCAACTCTTTCAAAAACGGATATACGATATCCGATTTACTTAAGATGAATCTTAGCATATACGCCATTAAAGTTGGAAGAACTACACTTGATATGCTCAATGTCAGTAAAGAGCTCGACATGGATGTTTCAATTATCCCCAAGGACAATCCTTCCTATGTAGATGAAGCTGAGCCCGAGGAAGGAAATACGGGACGAAGAGACTTAGATGTGTTCGATGTACTGCTTGCGGGGGTTGAATCAGATGACTGATAAAGTGATTGTTTTTACAGGCTCTAAACGTGACTTTGATGTTTTCTTAAAAAGTCAAATTAGTGAGTACGAGGAAGCTATTCCCTTTATGGAACTGATTCAGCATTATAATGCTCGTCTAAGACCCAACGAGAGCGGGGTGGGTGAAGAAGCACTTTCAACCAAAATCAAAGTGGAAAACTGTATAGTGAGTGCAGACGATTATGGATCAGTTTTGCCACATGTGCTTTCAAACTTTACAACTATCGTTACACTTAATCATGATATTGGAACTCTTTATGTCCAGAATCCTCCTCGCCGCGTTATAGAGTCTTTAAGAGCGGGATATGGTGATGAGATTGAGTATCATGAGAGTAAGTATCCTGAACTTACTAGGCAGACTCTTGCTGAGTTGTTCACTACGCTTAATGAGGATGTTTTAGGGCAAGAGGAGTGCAAGCGGCAGATCCTCAGTGGAATGTATCGACTGACTACAGGATCAAATACAAAGCCGGTTGTACTAATGCTCTACGGCCCATCAGGCGTAGGAAAAACGGAAAGCGCTAAAAGCATAAGCAAATCGCTAGGTGGAGAGTTGCTAAGGGTTCAGTTTTCCATGATGCAAACTCAGGAGGCGTATGACTATGTGTTCGGGGCGGAGCATTCAAAGAGCAGCTTTGCCAGGGACATGATGGGAAGAGAATCAAATGTTATCCTTATTGATGAATTTGATAAGGTGAACCCGTTATTCTATAACGCATTCTATGAATTATTTGACGAAGGAAGGTATGTCGATACTAATTATAGTGTGAACTTGGGTCAGGCAGTTTTCCTGCTTACATGTAATTTTGAAAGTGAAGCTGAAATCAAGAAAATTCTTGGCCCGGCTATGTTCTCGAGAATTGGTTGTTGTATAGAGTATGCAGATTTATCAAAGGAACAAAAGCAAGAAATAATAGAACGATGGTATCAGAATGTTGTTGGGATGTTAAAGGAAGACGAGAGAGTATATATTTCTGATACGCCTATTCGAGAGTGGTTTATAAAAAATGCAGAGCGATATGATAACATCCGAATTCTTAAGACCAAGTTGGAAAATGCGGTTTTTGAAAAACTAACTGATCATTTCATTATCAAGGTCGAAGGAAAAGAGTAGTTCTGTGCAACTACTTTAAATGGTTGGAAAACCAGCAAGGAATTATTCTATGGACAAAGACTCAAAACTTCGCCCATTCTATCTGGCGAAAATACTATATGACCGTTCCGACGAGGACCATTATCTGACCACAGCACAGCTGATGGAGATCCTCGAAACAGAGTATGGGATCAAAACGCACCGGCAGACGATCCCTGCCGATGTGGAGATCCTGCGCACTGTCGGCATGGAGATCCAGGAAGTGATGTCCTCCCAAAAACGCTATAACCTGATCAGCCGTGAGTATGATATCGCGGAGATCAAGCTGCTGATTGATGCTGTGGAATCCTCCAAGTTCATCACCAAAAAGAAAAGCGAGGAACTGGTAGCCAAGCTCTCAAAGATGGCCGGTCGGAACCAGGCGGAGCAGCTGAGGCGGAATATCTCTGCAGAGGACCGGATCAAATACGACAACGAGAGCATTTACCTGATCATTGACGGTATCAACGAGGCCATCAATGCCGGAAAGAAGATCTCCTTCCTGTACTTCAAGTACGATGTCCGGAAGGAGCCGAAGCTGCGCAACGATGGAAAGCCGTGGATCTTCAGCCCTCACAAGCTGGTCTGGAACGGCGATTTCTACTACATGGTCGGCGTATTCGACAGCAAGAGGGTCGGGACGTTCCGCCTGGACCGGATCTTGAAGCGTCCGGATATTTTGGATGAGGAAGCTCTTCCCTTCCCGGCAGATTTTGAGTTTGAGAAGCATCTTCAGACAAGCTGCCGGATGTTCGGAACCAAATTTACGACCGTGGATCTGATCTGCGCGAATGATCTGATGGATGCGATCCTGGACAAGTTCGGCAAGGACGTCACCACCTACGCTTATGACATGGAGAACTTCCGTGTCCAGACGGATGTCGTTCCAGGGACAGTATTCTATTCCTGGGTGTTTGGATTCGGCGGGAAGGTTGTCATCAACGGACCGGCAGATGTCAAAGAGCAGTATAAAGAGATGGTGCTGAAGGCAGCGGAATCTATGCGTGGATGATAGGCGGTATAGATTAAGACAGCTTATTATCGACAGTCAACTTGGCTGGAACATATAAACCAAAAAGCAAGGATTATAGAGAGATGAAAGGAATTCGTTATGCCTAAATCCGTAACACAGTATAGTCTTCTTATATCTTGTCCTGGAGACATCAAAGAGGAAATCACCAGCGTTGAAGAGTGTGTTAATCAGTTTAATACTCTGTATTCTGATGCATTAGGAATCGAGATTGTCACAAAGCATTGGAGGAAGAATTCGTTTGCGCAGTCAGGCGGGAAACCACAAGCACTTTTAAATAAGCAATTTGTTAATGATTGCGATGCAGCAGTCGCCATCCTGTGGACAAGGTTTGGGACGCCAACGGATGAATATGGGTCTGGGACAGAAGAAGAAGTCGAAATTATGCTCTCTTCAGAGAAACAGGTTTTTATGTACTTTTCGGATAAGCCCCTCTCCCCTTCGCAATTAAACTCTGATGAGTATAAAAAAGTACAAGCCTTTAAGGAACGATATAAGGATAGGGGCTTGTATTTTACTTATACATCAAGTGAAGACTTTAAAACGCTTTTCTTTGCACATTTATCCCAATATTTTTTAAGTGAAAAACGAGTAGCGGAGGTAAAAAGGGAACGTAATGCTGAACTAAAGCTTGTTGGGATCAACGCCCAGCGACGGATAGGTGACGCTGCACAGGTAATGGATTTTCTTCCCGACGTAGAAATAACAAAGGATCAGTATATAGACAAAATCAATAGTTTGATCCAAGACATTTCCGCGATGAAACTTGTAAAACAAAATGAACAAATGAAGGGCATATCGCCACTTACCTTTTCATTCAGTAAGCCTGTAGTTATTAGCGAGAACGATCGCAAATTGATTCAGACCGTTGCGGATACGTTGAAGATCGATCTCTCTGAGGACTTTTTTAATCTTGGTAACCTATCACAAAGTACTATTCCTTCTGGTATTTTCGGTGGAGGTCCCCTGGAAGGGACTTCTCAAGAAAAACTGAAATACAAAAAAATAGAGGAATTAACTGAGACTATATCAAAGTGTCTAAGCTGGGCACCGATTGAAACCGCTTTTTCCGGAAAGAAATGCATAAAGCTTGCTCTTCAGAACTATGGAAACGCTATTGACGAGGATGTTGAAATAACTCTTTTGTTCCCGCGTAACTGCTTAATAACACTTAAAGACTTCCCGGTATTTGACAATGACGAGATGGGGTACTTGTTAAATGAATGTGATATGGAAGAGATGTTTGGGATTGGGAGCACATCAGAGTATCTTGACTTCAGCGCATCTATTATAAACAGGCATTTTATACCACATATGCGTTCGAGCACAACATTTCCGGGTTATACACCGGATTATAGCGATGACTACATAAATGAGCTTGAAGACGTATTTTGTTATTCAGTATTCGAAGAAGGAGATCTGTGCATCGTAAAACTGAAGGTAGAGTATATTAAGCATAATACGACGATTGCATTTCCATCGGTTATTTTTATACAAGATGCCTTTAGCAGTATTGACTATACAATTACATCGAAAAATTCACCCGAGGTAACTCAAGGGAAAATAGCGATTGAATGAGAACGACATAGCTGACTACAAAGAAGATCATCTTTGGCAAAGGATAAAACATGATCATATTAATTACCGGTGCTTCCCATACAGGGAAAACGCTTTTATCACAGCGGCTGCTTGAAACCTATCATTACCCATATCTCTCTATTGACCATCTAAAAATGGGGTTGATTCGGAGCGGAAACACAGAGCTTACCCCTGAAGATGATGATGCTCTCACAGAATATCTCTGGCCCATTGTGCGAGAAATGGTGAAGACGGCAATTGATAACCATCAGCATCTGATTGTTGAAGGCTGTTATGTCCCTTTTGATTGGCGGAAGGATTTTGACGAAGACTATCTGTCATCGATTCGCTTTATCTGCCTTGCCATGACAGATTTCTATATCGATGCTCATTTTGAGAAGATAAAGGGTCATGCGTCCGATATAGAATCCCGCCTGGAGGATTCGGACTGCACGCTCGACAGCATGAAAGCAGAAAATCGGAAATACATAGAGGGCTTTCAGCAAGCTGGGGAGAATATCGTGTTGATCAATACGGATTATGAAAAGACAATAAGATCTGTGTTGGAGAAGAAGGATGGTCAATAATCTCGAAATAAAAACGATGGAAACAGACGATGAGATCAGAGGCAAAGCCTATGTCCACTGGAAATCCTGGCATGAGGCTTATCCTGGCCTTGTGGATCAGGGGTATCTCAATGCCCTGACACTTGAAAAGTGCGAGAAAATGGCCTACAGCTGGCCGGACAACCTTATCGTTGCAAAGGATAATGGCCGTGTCATTGGTTTCGTCGGATATGGTGATCGTGGTGATGAAGCTCCGGATACCGGAGAAATCTTTGCCCTGTATGTGTTGGCAGAGTATTACGGGAAAGGCGTGGCACAACAGTTGATGAATGCAGGGCTTCAGCAGCTTACGAACTACCCACAGATCTGTCTATGGGTACTGAAAGAAAATAAAAGAGCCATCCGTTTCTATGAAAAGTGTGACTTCGTTCCAACCGGAGAGGAACTGATCAGTTCAAATATCGGAGCCACGGAAATCAGGATGATCTTAAAATGCGAAAGTTAGATTAAAATGCAAGGCACTCTGCTACGGCAGAGTGCCACAATGTGTAGACGAACCTCAAATTGTGTCATTCCGGGGAGGCCGTCAGGCCGACGTGGGAATCCGTTCTCCGGTAAAAATGGCAGTAAACATGCAGTTTTCGGGGAATACGGATTGCCACACCAGTGACGTCGGTCACTGGTTCGCAATGACAAAAACCGACTTTGTCGACAGTCTGAGGCACTCTGCTACGGCAGAGTGCCAACTTATGTCACTTTTAATGACTTTTGCATGCCAACTCTCTTCTAGTACAGAGACACTCGAAAAAGAGGGATATGCACAATAGCCGCCTGATGAAGATTCCCCGGTTTCTGTCTTGACATTATTTGCCTTCTGGGATAGAATAGATTTTGAATAATTCTAATTTGGAGAGGGCAATGACAAGATACGCACAACAGATACTCGATATTATAAATGAATCTACGGATCATTTGACCGCGGAGATGATCTATCTGCGCCTTAAAGCTTCAAATTCCAAGGTCGTTCTTGCCACGGTATATAATAATCTCAATCTGCTATACGAACAGGATAAGATCCGAAAGATTTCCGTGGAAGGCTATCCTGACCGTTATGACAAAACCGTAAAGCACGATCATTTGGTATGTAAAAAATGCGGGGCGCTCTCCGATATCCGCCTCTCCGATCTCACGGCCCAGTTGCAGGAGCAGATCTCAGAGGAGATAATCTCCTACGATTTGAAAGTGAATTATATCTGCCCTTCCTGCCGAAGCAAAGCGGAGAAGGTATAAGAAAGGAGGATAATCCGTGGCTATCTATCAATGCTCGATCTGCGGCGCGATCTTTGACGAAGAGAAGGAAGGACGAAAGCTGGCAGAGTTGACGGAATGCCCCGTATGCAAACAGCCGATATCCAAATTTGAGCGAATTGACGGCTACGAACACCCGGAGGCGGCGGTAAAGCCGGAAGGGTCACTGGCCTATGATCCGCAGTATGAACGCCAGGATAAGAACAGCCGCTTCATGAAGGAGATCCATGAAATGGCGGTATCCGGTAAGAGTCTCGACAGTTCCATGGGAACGCGCATGCCCTTGCCCAGTTGGGACGATATCCTTCTGCTGGGGGCGCAGTTGAATCCGCCGCCACTGCTGGATCATGACCCGGTGGAAACTCGGACCGTCATCGGCAAACATGCCAGTAAGCCGATGGTGTTGGAAAGCCCGATTTACATCTCCCATATGTCTTTCGGTGCCCTTTCACGGGAGGCAAAGATTGCTCTTTCGAGAGGCAGCGCCATGGCGAAAACAGCCATGTGCAGCGGCGAGGGCGGCATTCTCCCCGAGGAGAAAGCAGCCGCCTATAAATACATCTTTGAGTATATCCCCAACAAGTACAGTGTCACGGACGACAATCTGCGCAGTGCGGACGCCATTGAGATCAAGATCGGGCAGGGCACAAAGCCCGGCATGGGCGGGCATCTGCCCGGAGAAAAAGTCACGGCAGAGATTGCTGCGCTGCGGGGTAAAAAGCCAGGAGAGGATATCCAGAGCCCCAGCCGCTTCTCGGAAATCTGTTCCAAAGAGGACTTGAAGGCCATGGTCACGATGCTCCGGGAGCGCTCGAATGGCCGCCCGATTGGCATCAAGATCGCTGCTGGGCATATCGAGTGGGATCTGGAACACTGCATATATGCAGATCCTGACTTTATCACCATTGATGGCCGTGGTGGCGCGACAGGCTCCAGTCCGCTTCTTATCCGGGAGTCCACATCCGTTCCGACGATCTATGCTTTGAGTCGTGCACGAAAGTATCTTGATGCTATGCAGTCCGATATTTCTCTGGTCATCACAGGCGGGCTGCGCGTATCGTCTGACTTTGCCAAGGCACTGGCAATGGGTGCAGACGCTGTAGCCATTGCCAGTGCAGCTTTGATTGCCGCCGCATGCCAGCAGTATCGGATTTGCGGAACGGGCAACTGTCCGATGGGGATTGCGACACAAAAACCTGAGCTTCGCGCCCGGCTGGATGTGGATAAGGCAGCGCAGCGAGTGGCAAATTACCTTAATGTCTCCCTGAAGGAATTAATGACCTTTGCCCGGATTACCGGGCACACCTCTGTACACGATTTGAACGTAACGGATCTCGTGACGCTGGATCGAGATATAGCAACGTACACAGATATCCCATTTGCTGGCGCTTCCCCTGCCGTAATCGGGGAGAGAATCCGAAAGAAAACCAATGAAGGAGGAAAAAAAATGAAATTCGTATGCAAAATCTGCGGCTATGTCTATGAGGGAGAGACTGCGCCCGAACAGTGCCCTAAGTGCAAACAGCACGGTGTTATGGAGCTGGTGCCTGCTAAGAAAAACCCCTACGCCGGAACCCAAACTGAAAAAAACCTGGAGGCCGCCTTTGCAGGTGAGTCTCAGGCCAGAAACAAGTACACCTATTTTGCTTCCAAGGCGAAAAAAGAGGGCTTTGAGCAGATTGCTGCACTCTTTTTGAAAACTGCCGACAATGAAAAGGAACACGCCAAGCTCTGGTTTAAGGAGCTGAACGGAATCGGCTCCACGGCCGAGAATCTGGCTGCCGCTGCTGATGGCGAAAACTATGAATGGACGGACATGTATGAGGACTTTGCCAGGACCGCTGAAGCGGAGGGCTTCCCGGAACTGGCTGAGAAATTCCGCGGCGTGGCTGCCATCGAGAAGCACCACGAGGAGCGGTACCGCGCTCTTCTGCATAACGTTGAAATGCAGGAAGTCTTCAGAAAGAGCGGTGTCAGGGTTTGGGAATGCCGCAACTGCGGGCATATCGTGGTAGGAGAAGCCGCGCCGGAGATCTGCCCTGTCTGCGCCCATCCCCAGGCATACTTTGAGATCAACGCAGAGAATTATTAAAGCCATACAGATAACCAAGAAAGAGAGGACAAAAAAATGGAAATGAAGTTCTATCGCTGCTCCCACTGCGGACAGATCATCGCGATCGTAAAAGGAACGGGCGTCCCCGTGATCTGCTGCGGAGAACCTATGGCTGAAGTGATCCCGGGCACAACGGACGCTTCTCTTGAAAAACATGTGCCTGTTTTTACCGTTGAGGGAAACACGGTCCATGTGAGTGTCGGGTCTGCAGCACACCCGATGCTTCCCGAGCATTATATCGAATGGGTCGCAATACAGACAAAATTCGGCAACCAGCGTAAACAGCTGTCTCCAGGTGACGAGCCGAAAGCCTGCTTTTCAATCTGTGACGGAGATGAGGTTGAAGCAGTATATGCATATTGCAATCTGCATTCTCTCTGGAAAGCTTAAATTCGAAATGCTGCATTTATGCAGTAATGAACCAGGCTGCTAAGTCAAGTCAGCATATGACAGAATAATACAGCAAGACGCTCTGTAAAGGGAGGCTCTTCTTATGGAAGATGCCTCCCTTCTGACTTCTGTAATCAGATAGAATGATTGAATTTCAGAAATCATTCTTATTTGGAGGAGTGCATCATGGAAAAGCACCATACAGACAAAGAATTTGGAAGAAAAAGACGCCAGACTGAAATTGATTGCTGTAACCAATATGAAACAAGCAGTATATTCCAACTTTTTCAAGTTGAGAATAATATCAACGTTCAAGAGTAAAAAGGTCGAGAACAAATGGCTCTTGGCGTCTTCTTCTACGATGACGCCTGCAACCGTCAACGTGCCTATCCAGAGCAAAAACTGCTTCTGATCCTATTGCATTCTCCGGAATCCTGAGTATAATAGCCTTATCTGGAACGAACCGTTCTCGATAGATCCAATGAAAGGAATGCCGCCATGAGATCCAAAAGCCAGCAGCTGATGAATGAAATCAGCGCATATGTTGATCAGTACTATAGCGAGAGGCACACCGCGCCTTCGGTGAGTGAAATCGCCAAGGGTGTCGGAATCGCCAAGACAACCTCCTATCGCTACCTGGTTGCCATGAA
>JBGUVT010000127.1:0-7237 GCA_045220485.1 Anaerovoracaceae bacterium
AAAGGTATATATGCCGGAGATCACAGTCTGGACAAAGCAGAACAAGGCGGTTTTGAATCAGCTTAATGCAAAAGGAAGGTTCATTGCAGATGAATCTTTTATACGCCGTGAACTTGAAGATACAGCTGACATAATGCTGTTTATCTACAGGTGGCTGGCTGACAACATGCCGGCTGCTGACAGGCCTGATGACGTGTTGTTTCCGGTGTGGGTATCTTTTGAAAAAGAAGCGACTATGTTCCCTGAACCCGGGTATGCAGTGCTGGAACTCCGTGTGGATTCCGATAAAGTGACAAAGCTTGATATAGCAAAGTGGACACGTATCACAAACTACGCATACATTCCTGTAGATGAGGCTGACGAAGCGGAGCACAGAAGGATACTCGAACAGTATGGGACGGACAACGCAAGTGCTGTGATGACGCAGTTCTGGCCTGAACTGAAAAGGAAGATAATCAACAGCTGGAGAAGGCTGTTTGACGAGAGCATCGTACTGGGAAGCACCAATGCTTACGGACTGATGTGGGAGGTCAGAAAAGAATGGATACGGAATGTAATACAGTAACTCTCTACTCACCACAGGCAGAAGCGGTCTGGGATGCTTTAATGAGAGATGGTGTGGCTTATTCGCGCAGAGAGTATATAACAAAAAAATATGAGGAATCTGCGGGCATATTCCTGGCCGCATATGACGCGTATATACATGAAGCCTGCAGGATAGTCCCGCGGCCTGATGACAGTGCCTATCCTTATTGGGCGTTCGCATCGAAGGAACAGCTCGATCTTTCGGGCGGGGGCAGGGTGATGATACTTGAAGTCCCTGTAAACGAAGCTGTGTTTTTTGATCAGTACGACTGGTATAAAGTCCTGAGACTTTCATATATAGGAGAGTCTGAAGAAGACGAGGCTGCATTTGCCCGGAAACTGGCGATGAGAGGTATCAGAGATTCTTCTGAGGCAGTACTGAAACCGTTCTATCCGGATATAAAGAGAGAAATCACGGGCAGCTGGAAAAGACTTTTCAGGCACGATGATGCGATAAGAAGGGGAGAAACTTCGGGTGTCAGAGCAGTACAGGCAGGACTCTGGTGCATAAAAAAAGAATGGCTCATCTGAGCCACTCGCGCCTCAGCTCCCATGACAGCCCGACTATCATGTTGGGATCCGAAGGCATCATTGTGTAAACGCGCTCCCAGCTTTTGAGCACCTTCTGTCTGAGAACAGGGTAGAAGTTGCCTGCGCTGCCGCTGACCAGCGATGACGGAGAAGAAATGCCGTATCTTGCAAGCTCAGCTTCATGGGCAAGCTCATCCTTCTTGTCCAAAGGGAAGTACAGATGGTTGATCATGAAGTCCCAGGCTTCGTTGTTCGCAAGCATGTAATATCCATCGGGTATATCCAGCTTAAGGAAAACGGAATCCTCTGACGGAGGGATCGCATCGGTACCCTCCGGGCTGAGCCAGACAGGATACGGCGCATCATCGGGTATATAAACCTTACCGCGCGCATAAGAAGTAAGCTTCCTGTAGAGCGGAGCGTAATGATCCGTGATGGTGGTGTACTTTTCACGGATGTATTCTTCTTTGACGACATATCTGCCGTTTGTGAGCAGCTCTTCGAGGACCTGCGAGGACTGACGGGTGTAGAAAATCATAAGGTTGTTATCTTCCTGCATGCTTGCAGCATGCGATTTATTTGTAATTCAATCGTTATTCCGGGCTCTTTGCGCATGATCTGCAACAGCAAAGCGTAGAAAAAAGCAACAGTCATATCATTTATAAGAATGATGTCATCTTCAGGTATTTTTCCTTCAAGAATAGGGATCAGAAGAAGAAGATTCCTGTTATGAAGGTTGGAAGTTCGGAACATTCCCTGAAGAATCATATCGTCATCATTGCTTAACTGAACGGGAAAAAGATCAAAGTATTCTTTACTGACCCTTTGGAGTTCAGAACTGTGCTTGCTGAAAAAAAGGATATTGTATTCCTCAGGGTAGGTGAATGCATGTCTGGAAAACAACTCCCATGAGTGCAGATACAATTGAAAATCTGTGACATGACCTTCTGCCTCGAGCTTTTTCAGGGATGCCGTCATCTCAGACGCGTAATCCTGAAGCACATGAACACATGAAAACAGGATAAGTTCATCAATGTCTTTGAAGTAGCGGTAAATCAGCGCACTGTTAATGCCGGCGCGGCTGCCGAGCGACCTTGCGGTTACTGATTGGATCCCGCCTTCACGGATCATTTCAATAGCGGTGCTGATTAGATGGATCCTGTTATTGGCTATTTCTTCTGCAGACATGGAAGGTCTACCCATATATATACGCCTTTCTTGGTAAATAAACTAAAAAAAAGATACGATCTTTGTTTTAAAAGACTATATCAATAGAAACGGATAAAGTGCAAGATGGTATAGTTAAAAATTTTTTAAACAGTGATTAAATAATTCTTTACATATGTATAAATTTTATCTATAATCAAATTAATAAAACGCGTTTAATATATGCGTTTTCAATACACAGTTTTTCCTAATCAAATAGTCATTCCTAAAAATTATTCAGCAAGAAAGGAGTACGTAAATGAAACTCAAGATCGGAAACATCCCAGTCAAGGATGTAGTTCTGGGTAGTCAGGACAGCTTCGAAAATGGTGTCCTTACCATTAATAAGCAGGCTGCTATCGACTACCTGATGGAGCTTGACGATCATATTACAAGCCTCGATATCGTGATCGCTCACCCTGGCGATGACACGAGAATCGTGCCTGTAATCGAGACCATCGAGCCGAGATGCCGTGTTGACGGACGCACACTCTTTCCTGGCGTAACTGACGAAATCGTTCCTGCAGGAGATGGAGAGCTCAAGGCTCTTAAAGGAATTTGCGTTACGGTTGTCGGCGGCACCTGGGGATCATTCGGAGACGGCGTCATCGACATGGGCGGCGAAGGTGCAAAGCACACTTACTGGTCCAAGCTCATCAACGTCTGCCTTGTAGGTGAGACTGATGAAGAATTTGAACGTTATGAACAGCAGAAAATGAATCACGCTCTGAGATGGGCAGGCCACAGATTCGCGGAATACCTCGGCAAGATCGCCAAGGGTATAGCGGCAGAAGAATTCGAAGAATATGAATTCGAGCCGGTTGCAGACAGAGCAAAGAAGAACAACGGACTGCCTAACGTAGCACTCGTTATGCAGCCACAGTCCCAGATGGAGGCTCTCGGATATAACGATCTCTGGTATGGCTGGGACATGAACAAGTATCTGCCTACATTTGTAAGTCCTACAGAAGTGCTCGACGGCGCAATGATTTCCGGATCTTTCATGCCGGCTTCATCAAAGTGGTCAACTTACGAAATGCAGAACTTCCCTACAATAAAGGAACTCTTCGCAGAAGATGGCAAGAGCCTGAACTTTGTCGGCGTTATCATGTCGATGCTCAACGTAGCTCTCGACCAGAAGGAAAGAGCTGCTGTCATGGTAAGAAACATGGCACTCAACCTGGGCGTTGATTACGCGATCGTAACAGAAGAAGGTTACGGTAACCCTGATGCTGACTATGTACGCTGCCAGGTCATCCTCGAGGATGCAGGCATCCCTGTAGTAGGTATCTCCAATGAGTGTACAGGACGTGACGGATTCTCACAGCCGCTCGTAACACTCGACTCGAAGCTGAACGCACTCGTTTCTTCGGGTAATGTATCTGAACTTTCAGATCTTCCGGCGTGCGCAACTGTTATCGGATGCCTCGAGGCAATGAACAGAGACGGAATGTCGGGCAGCTGGGGCTATGATGAGAATCTCGGCAAATCCGCAAGAGATGACGGATCCATCATCATGGAAGACAACAACTGGTTCTGCGGAGACCACATCAGCGGATTCTCAGTCAAGACGATGATCGAATTCTAGTGGAAGGGAGGCAGAACAATGAAGAAAGTTATTTGTTACGTCAACCAGTTCTTCGGCGGTATCGGCGGCGAAGATAAGGCTGATCAGGAACCTTACATTGTTGAGGGAGTTGTAGGCCCAACCATGGCTATCAACGCCGCACTCAAGGATGCAGAGGTCACACACACCGTAGTATGCGGCGATAACTTCATGGGTTCCAACACTGAAGAGGCGCTCTCCAGAATCCTTGGATTCCTCGAAGGCAAAGAGATGGATCTCTTTATCGCTGGTCCTGCTTTCCAGGCCGGACGTTACGGCGTAGCTTGCGGAAACGTTTGCAAAGCCGTTAAAGAAAAATTCGGAGTTCCTGTTCTCACATCAATGAACGGTGAGAATCCGGGAGCTGACATGTTCAAGAAGGACGTTATCATCTTCAAGGGCGGCACAGGCGCTGTAAAGATGAGACAGGATGTTAAAGTCCTCACTAACTTCGCTAACAGACTTCTTGCAGGTGAGCCTAACAGAGGCTGCGAGGTTGAAGGTTACTTCGAGAGAGGCTGCAGACATGAGCTCTTCCTTGAGGACAAGAGAGAGAATACTGCTGCTTACCGCGGAGTGCAGATGCTTCTGAAGAAGATGGCAGGCGAGCCATACAAGACAGAGCTTCTTATCCCTGAGAAGGATCTCGTTCCTATCGCTGCTCCTGTTGAACTCAAGGATGCAGTTGTTGCTCTCGTTACATCTTCGGGATGTGTACCTGTAGACAACCCGGACAGAATCCAGTCGGCTTCTGCTACAAGATGGGGCAGATACAGCATCAAGGATATGGATAGACTCGAAGCTGGTGTATTCAAGACGATCCATGCGGGTTATGACCCTGCAGCAGGTAATGCAGACCCTAACGTACTCGTTCCGCTCGATGCTGTAAGAGCATACGAGAAGGAAGGCAAATTCAAGAGACTGCACGACTATTTCTACACAACAGTAGGAACAGGTACAACAGAAGCTGAAGCTACAAGAATGGCTGAGGAAATGATTCCTTATCTCCGCGAGGATGGCGTTAATGCAATTATCCTCGGCTCCACGTGAGGAACCTGCACTCGTTGCGGCGCAACGATGGTTAAGGCTCTTGAGAGAGCAGGATTCAATGTTGTACATATGTGCAACCTCATCCCGGTATCAATGACAGTCGGAGCTAACAGAATCGTTCCTACTATCTCGATCCCATATCCTCTCGGTGACCCTAATACACCGAAGGAAGAGCAGTGGAAACTGCGTTACCACAGAGTTGGTGTGGCACTCGATGCTATTGCTACAGACGTTACAGAGCAGACAGTATTCAAGGTAAGAATCTGATAGATCAGGTGACCTGCCATGAAGGAGAAAAAGCTCAACTTAGTTTTCATAATCTCTGTTGTGCTGACTCTTGCTATTTGTCTGTGGGGCATCGTGCTTCCGGACTCGTTTGGTAAGGCAGCTACAGGGAGCATGAACTTTCTGACAACAGATTTTGGCTGGTTCTATGCAGTTGCAATGACAGCGTTCGTGGTGTTCTGCATCTGGATCGGGTTCTTCAGTAAGTACAAAAATGTACGTCTGGGACCTGATGATTCAACACCTGATTACAGCGACCTTACATGGTTCGCGATGCTGTTCTCGGCTGGCATGGGCGTCGGACTGGTATTCTGGGGAGTTGCAGAACCTCTGAATTACTATCTGGCACCGATAGGCGGGCTGGAAGCTGCTTCTGATTCAGCTATGAGGATGGCTTTCACCAAGTCATTCCTGCACTGGGGAATCCACCCTTGGGCTAATTACTCAGTGCTCGCTCTTGCACTTGCTTACATGCAGTTCCGCAAGGGCAAACCGGCTCTCGTAAGCTCGGTATTCATTCCTCTTATTGGCGAAGAGAGAACTAATGGATGGATCGGCAAGCTGATCGACATCCTGGCCATCTTCGCTACAGCAGGAGGAGTGGCAACATCACTGGGTCTTGGTGTTCTGCAGATCAATTCAGGAATGAATTTCCTTGCAGGCATTCCGGAGACTCACACAGTTCAGCTCATCCTGATCGTAGTTCTCGGTCTTATATACACTGCGACTGCGGTCATGGGAGTGGACAAGGGTATCAGCAAAGTCTGTGACCTCAATATCAGAATCGCGATAGGCGTTATGATCCTCCTGTTCATTGTCGGACCGACTGTTCCGATTCTGAACAACCTTACAGAAGGCCTTGGAGCTTATATCAGCGGAATCGTTAAGAACACCGTCGAAGTAGGTGCTTTCGGAGATGCTGACTGGTACAAGTCCTGGACCACATTCTACTGGGCATGGTGGATCGCATGGGCACCATTTACCGGTTCCTTCATCGCGAGGATATCGAGAGGCAGAACAATAGGACAGTTTGTAAAGGGAGTAATGTTTATTCCGGCTGGATTCTCAGTTATCTGGTTCGCTATCTACGGAACTCTCGGAATGAAGTGTGACATGTCTATCATCAAAGAAGCAGTTGCATCGACTTCCACGGCACTGTTCCTGGTACTCAAAGAGTACCCGCTCGGAATGATCATATCCGTAGTCATGTTCGTTCTGATCTGTACATTCTTCATAACCTCTGCCAATTCGGCAACATATGTTCTGGGTATGTACAGTGAAAAAGGAACACTCGATCCTACGAATAAGACCAAGATCGTATGGGGTGTACTCATGGCCGCACTCGCTGCAGCAATGATGCTTGGAAGCGGCAACGGTCTGAGCATGCTGCAGACTCTGTCCATCGTAGCAGCCTTCCCATTTGCTTTCATCATGGTAGCCGCCATGGTTGCACTGGTAAAGGCGCTTAAGAAGGAAAGAGAAGAGTAGGCAGTTTATAAACTTAGGGGGAGGTAAACAACTTAGCTTGTTTATTCCTTATATAGGCTCCGGCCGCGCGTGCCCCTATGCGTGGCCGGGCCGGAAAAGCAACTATCTTCGGAGTTTATTTCAAGAAAGGAGTAACAGATGGCAATTCTGAACGGAAAGAAAGTTGTCGTAATCGGAGACCGTGACGGTATTCCGGGTCCTGCGATAGCTGAATGTGCCGTTTCAGCAGGAGCCGAGGTCGTATTCAGCTCGACCGAGTGCTTCGTCTGAACGGCCGCCGGAGCCATGGATCTGGAGAATCAGAAGAGAGTAAAAGAGTTCTACGATCAGTACGGAGTAGATAATCTGGTAGTACTCGTAGGCGCTGCAGAGGGAGAGGCCGCTGGCCTTGCTGCAGAAACAGTAGCTCTCGGAGATCCTACATTTGCAGGGTGTCTGGCAGGGGTTTCGTTGAAACTCCCATGTTACCACATATGCGAGCCTGAG
>JBGUVT010000128.1:0-10256 GCA_045220485.1 Anaerovoracaceae bacterium
CTGATGGATTCCACAAAAGTAGGCAAACACAGCACATTTACATTCGGCTCCCTGAAAGATGTAGATGCCGTAATCTCAGATGGCGGCCTGCCGGAATCGTTCCTGGCAGCCTGCAGAGAGAATAATGTGGAAGTCTTTTAAAACAGAACCTTAGCTTCCGGTACCGTTTTCATACAATCATCGGCATGACAGGATCCATGCGATCCGGTACAGCCTGATGATCCCCCAGTCCTGATAATAATTTTGTAGATATAGGATTAAAACTATTAATCACGGATGAGGAGAATAGATATGAAAAGCGGAGTACAACGTTTTGGAAAATTTTTATCCGCCATGGTAATGCCTAACATCGGTGCATTCATCGCATGGGGATTCATAACAGCTTTATTCATTCCTGATGGATGGCTGCCTAATGAGCAGCTCGCATCCATTCAGCCATACATGCTCACATACCTGCTTCCTGCTCTGATCGCATTTACAGGCGGAAGAATGGTAGGAGGAGACCGCGGTGGTGTCATGGGCGCCATTGCAGTAATGGGAACTATTGCCGGTGTCGGCGGAACTGACGGGCAGCCTATGCTGATGGGCGCCATGGTCATGGGACCTTTCGCGGGCTGGATCATCAAGAAGTTTGACCGCTTCATGGAATCCAGAATGCCTGCCGGCTTCGAAATGCTTATCAACAACTTCTCAGTAGGTATTATCGGAATGCTCGTTGCTATCTTCGGATACTACGTGACCGGTCCGGTAATGACCATAATACTGAGCGTACTTACTGCCGGTGTAGACGTACTCGTCAACCACCACCTGCTCCCTCTGGCAGCTATCTTCATTGAACCTGCCAAGGTGCTGTTCCTGAACAACGCAATCAACCACGGCATCTTTACACCGATCGGTGCTGAGCAGGTCAAGGCAGCAGGACAGTCCATCATGTACATGCTCGAAGCCAACCCGGGCCCTGGACTCGGCGTACTCCTGGCTTACTGGGCATTTGCAAAGGACAAGGCAACAAAGGACTCAGCTCCTGGAGCTATCATCATTCACTTCCTGGGAGGAATCCACGAGATCTACTTCCCGTATGTACTGATGAACCCGGTAGTTATCATTGCACCTATCGTAGGAAACATCTGCGCAATCACATGGTTCCTCATTACAGGCTGCGGCCTGAAGGGACCTGCTTCGCCGGGATCAATCATCGCTTTCATGGCCATGGCGCCTAAGAACAAGATGATACTGATCTTCATCGGAGTAGCTATCGCAGCAGCAGTATCGTTTGCTATCGCATCTGTCATCATCAAGGCTACAAGCACTACAGCTTCCATCGACGAAGCAAAGGCTGAGGTAGCTGACAGAAAGGCTCAGGCAAAGGGAGCTGTCAATGTAAGCAAGTCTGAATCTGTCCGCAAGGTAATCTTTGCCTGCGACGCCGGAATGGGCTCATCTGCAATGGGTGCAACAAAGTTCCGCAACAGAATCAAGGCAGCAAGACCTGACATCGAAGTAAAGAACACTTCGGTAGACAACATTCCTTCGGATTGTGATATCGCAGTAGTCCAGACTACACTGCAGGAGAGAGCCAGGAAGTCTGCTCCTCAGGCGCAGCTCGTTACAATCGAGAACTTCCTGAACGACCCTGCACTGGACGCACTCTATCTGCAGCTGACAACTCTTGATGCTCCTGCACAGGAACAGCCAAAAGATGATGTTGAAAAGGCAGTTGCAGCAGCTGAAAAGAGCGTAAAGAAAGACGTTATCGTAAAGGACAGCATTCTTCTGAACCAGCCTTCAGTAACGAAGGAAGAAGCTATCCGCAAGGCAGGAGAACTCCTGGTTGCACGCGGAGCAGTTGAACCTGGATATGTTGATGCCATGCAGGAAAGAGAACGCATGGTCAGCACATACATGGGAATGGGTATCGCCATCCCACACGGAACAGCACAGGCGAAGGGAACTGTAAAGAAGACAGCCATCTCGATGGTACAGTATCCGGAAGGCGTTGACTTCGGTGCCGAGAAAGCACAGCTTGTGTTTGGTATCGCCGGAATCGGAGAAGAGCATCTTGATCTTCTTGCAAAGATCGCAGGATGTCTTGAGGATCCTGAAGTCCTCGAAAAGATGAAGACTACAGGCGATGTAGATTGGATAATGAAGATCCTTTCATAAATAATCCCTATTATAATAAATGATAATACATATTACGCAGGGCCCGGTCTTTATGACCGGGTTTTGTGATATTATAAATACTGCTATGAGTTGGGAAATAAATAGAAATAAGAATAAGATCGAACAGTTGAGCTCTGCTTTGTCTGAAGCAGATACTGTTGTAGTAGGCGCCGGAGCAGGACTGTCTACATCAGCCGGATTCAGGTATGATGGCGACAGGTTCAATCGGTTCCTCGGTGACTTCGGAACAAAGTACAGGTTTTCAGATATGTATACAGGAGGCTTCGCTGTAATGGAGCTTGCCGATACTGTTAACTGGGCTTACTGGAGCCGCAATATCTACATCAATCGCTATATGGATCCTCCGAAAGATACATACAGGAAGCTGCTCGCTATTTTGGATGGCAAGGACTACTTTGTCATTACAACGAATGTGGATCACTGCTTCCAGAGGGCTGGCATCGATAAAACCAGACTGTTCTATACTCAGGGTGATTACGGTCTCTGGCAATGCCGGAGCGGCCGCGTCAGAAAAACATACGACAATGAAATACCGGTCAAAAAGATGCTGCTGGCGCAGGGCTTCTGGTTCGAGCATGTGATGTCGAAAAGAGGCGTAACAGTAGAACCGGATTCCGAGATGATAAGGATGTATGGCGGGTTCAATGCATGGCGATGTGATGAGCTTGATTATGAGGCGGATTGGGGCGACCTTGTACCTCCGACAGATTCATATGGAAGTACGGACTTTAAGAAACTAAGGATGAGCGTCCCGCCGGAACTGATCCCGCACTGCCCTGATAACAGGGAGCCAATGAAAATGAATCTTCGTGCCGACGATACTTTCGTGGAGGATGCCGGGTGGCATGCAGCAAGCCGCAGATATACGGAGTTTCTTCAGACTCACAATGAAGGGAAGGTGCTTTTCCTGGATCTTGGCTCAGGCGGCAACACACCGATCATTTTCAAGATCCCGTTCATGAGCTGGACCAGGGACTGGCCGGCGGCGATATACGCAACAATTAATAAAGGACAGGCATTCACAGCTTCTGAGATCAAAGACAAGTCGATAGTTATAGACGATGATATAGATTCAGTCCTGGAAGAGCTGCTGTAATCCTGCCGGAAGTATTTGGTGATTTAATGAGCGAGAAGAAAACGTGTATAGACTGCGGCATACTGAACTGCCATACAAGAGATAAGGAATACCCGGATTTTTGCCTTACGACAGGACTTACTGAAGATACGGTGGAAAAGGTACGGCGCCTGTATGAAGAAGAAGAGAACAAAAGAGTCTCAATCATCTCAGCACAGATAGAAAACGAATTCTATCAGAAGTATACGAGGGTAGAGGAAATCATCGAATTCGCCAGGCGCATGGAATACAAAAAGATCGGGATCGCAACATGTGTTGGCCTGATAGAAGAAAGCCGTATCCTTGCACGCATACTGAGAAAGAATGGCTTTGAGGTATATGGGGCGGTATGCAAGATAGGGTCATTTCTAAAGACAGAAGTAGGAGTGTCCGAGGAAGACATCACCAGGACAGGTGCCGTAATGTGCAACCCTATCATGCAGGCTGAGGTACTCAACCGGGCAGAAACGGATTTCAATGTCGTGATGGGACTGTGTGTAGGTCACGACAGTTTGTTCTACAAGTATTCCAAAGCACTTGTAACAACTCTGGTCGCCAAGGACAGGGTGCTTGCTCATAATCCTGTCGGAGCCCTTTATCAGGCAAAAGCATATTATAAAAAACTTCTTAATGACTAAAACTATGAAGATACTTTGTATTGGAGATTCGAATACATACGGATACGATCCCCGCTCATACCTGGGTTCCAGATATCCTGCTGAGGTGCGCTGGACGGACAGACTGGATAAATGCGAGGTGATCAATTACGGTGTAAACGGAATGACAATCCCGCGTGAGAATTCCAGATATGCCGGACTTGTGAGGATCAATGATCCCGATCTGGTAATCGTGATGCTTGGAACCAATGACCTGTTCAAAAGCCTTACTGCTGAGCAGATTTCCAGTCAGATGGGGAGATTCCTCGATTCGATCATAAGCGTGGCAAAACAGATACTGCTTATTTCACCGCCTGTCCTTGAATATGGTGAATGGGTAATGGATGATGAGCTTGTGGAAGAATCACAGGAGCTCGGAGGACTTTA
Source organism: Anaerovoracaceae bacterium (assembly GCA_045220485.1). Taxonomy (GTDB): domain Bacteria; phylum Bacillota; class Clostridia; order Peptostreptococcales; family Anaerovoracaceae; genus Crickella. The sequence goes on from JBGUVT010000128.1 coordinate 4,342, forward strand.
CCGCGAACTGGCGGACAGAAAAGGCTGCCTGTTTGCGGATTCAGCAGAATGGGGCATTGAGATGACCTACGACGGTGTACACTTTTCACCGGAAGGGCATAAAGTGTTCTCGCAAAAGCTGGAAGAGCTCCTGAAAAGTGTATTTGACCCTGAACAATGACAAAAAATGGGAAGGCTCCGGGATGAACGCCCCGGGGCTTTTTTAATGGGGGAATTTCCTATAGTAATAGTCGGAATTAGCTTGACAAACAAGCTTTGGTTAGCTATAACTAACAATAGTTAAAGAACGCTAATAGAGTTAAGATATTTTAACAATATAGGGGGCGCATAATGGAATTAGCTTATGCAATGAATAAAAACGCCGCAGGCGCTGCGGTAAAAGAGGAGTCATACAATGCCGCAGAAGGCAATATGACTCTTCTTGATGCTGAACCGGGAAAGACTTACATCATCAAAGAAATCAACACCGATGATGATGAGATGAATTCGTTCCTGTTTCGACTGGGCTGCTATCAGGGAGAACCTATAACTCTTATTTCCAAAAAGAAAAAGAGCTGTATTGTCGTTATAAAGGACGGCAGATACAACCTCGATAAGATGCTCTCTGAAGCCATCATAATTTAGGTCATAAAAAGGAAAAGGTATATAAGGAGGTATTTCAGATGAGAATCGCTTTTGCCGGTAACCCTAACAGCGGCAAGACAACAATGTACAATGCCCTGACGGGCAGAAATGAAAAAATCGGAAACTGGGGCGGAGTTACAGTCGGCAGTAAGGAATTCCAGCTCAAGAAGGAATTCGCGGGTGATAAGGAAGTCATCGCAGTCGACCTTCCGGGAGCATATTCAATGTCACCGTTTACGCCGGAAGAAGGTATTACGAGTGAATATGTCCGCACTGCCAATCCGGATGCGATCGTCAATATCGTAGATGCTACGAATCTGAGCAGATCGCTCTTCTTTACAACACAGCTGCTCGAGCTCGGGATCCCTGTCGTTGTTGCACTCAATAAGACGGACATCAACGAGAAAGAAGGCACAAAGATCGATGTAAAGAAGCTCTCTGAAAAGCTGAACTGCCCTGTATTCGAGACAGTATCAACAGAGAATAAGGGACTTTCAGAGATGATCGCCAAGGCAATTTTGCTTGCCGGCACAACACAGAAAGCACCTTATCTGCAGGCAGACATCGACCTGCACGATAAGAATGCGGTAGATGCTGAAGACCGCAAGCGCTACAGTTTTGTAAACGGAATAGTTGCGGACGTAGAGACAAGAAAGACTATGTCTGCTGAGAGGACTTCCGCAGATACAGTGGATGGAATACTTACTAACCCTATCGCGGGAATTCTGGTGTTCGCCGTGGTAATGTGGGGAGTGTTCTGGGTATCCCAGGCGTGGCTGGGACCTCTGGTTGCTGACTGGCTGGTAGGCTGGATTGAGACATTCCAGGGATGGGTCGCAGGGCAGCTTGAAAACAGTCCTGCTATATTATCAGCTCTGCTTGCTGACGGTATCGTTGGCGGTGTTGGAGCCGTAGTCGGGTTCCTGCCACTCGTAATGGTAATGTACTTCCTGATCGCTCTGCTTGAGGACTGCGGATACATGGCCCGCGTAAGTGCGGTAATGGACCCTATCTTCAAAAGAGTGGGCCTTTCAGGCAAATCTGTAATCCCTGTCGTTATCGGAACAGGCTGCGGTATCCCTGCTATCATGGCATGCCGTACCATCCGCGATGAAAGAGAAAGAAGAGCAACGTCGATGCTCACAACATTTATTCCATGCGGAGCAAAGATACCGGTTATCGCACTCTTTGCAGGAGCCTTCTTCAATGGCGCAGGCTGGGTAAGCACGCTTTCATATTTCCTCGGCCTTCTGCTTATCTTCCTAGGAGCCCTTCTTGTAAAGGGAATCACAGGTTATAAATACAGAAAGTCGTTCTTTATCATGGAGCTTCCAAAGTGGAAAGCACCGAGCCTCAAGTTCGCGTTCAAATCCATGATGGAGAGAGCAAAAGCATATATTATCAAGGCAGCTACAATTATCCTTATCTGCAATACTGTGGTGCAGATCATGCAGACATTCAACTGGCACTTCCAGGTTGTCGAAGAGGGTGCAGAAAACACTTCGATCCTTGCATCGATCGCATCTCCATTTGCAATACTGCTCATACCTCTGGGCTTCGGAGTATGGCAGCTTGCAGCAGCAGCAATTACAGGCTTCATTGCAAAGGAGAATGTCGTTGGTACTCTCGCAGTAGTATATGCACTGACATCGTTCATTGATACAGAAGAGTTTGCTATGACAGGTGGTGCAAACACAGTAGCTGCTACTATGGGACTTACATCGGTAACAGCACTTGCGTATCTGTTCTTCAACCTGTACACACCTCCGTGCTTCGCAGCTATCGGAGCTATGAACTCTGAGATGAAGAGCAGAGGCTGGCTCTGGGGCGCAATCGGACTGCAGCTCGGTACAGGATACACTATCGCATTCCTGATCAATCAGTTCGGAACGCTGTTTACAGAGGGACACTTTGCAGCAGGTTTCATTCCTGGACTGATTGCAGAAGCTTGCATGGTCGCAGCACTCATCCTGATTGCAAGGAAGGTGAGAGCGCACTTCGATGAGCAGTATGAACTCCACAAAGCTTCAAAGACCGCTAAGGCAGCAGCATAACTCCTTATATTGAGGTTCTTAACTAAGCGCAGTGCGCGGCGTAATTACTCGCCGCGCATTGCGCTGACTTGAAAAATGTGAAAGGAGGACGGCAGGATGAATGCAGCTACAATAATAGCGATAATAGTAATAGCGGCAATACTGTTTTTCGCCGTCAGATACATATATAAAGAGAAGAAAAAGGGCAAAACATGTATAGGCTGTCCGTATGCAGACTCATGTCCGAGGCACAGACAAAATGGAGCCGGCTGCGGAAGTGCTGAACAGCAAAATCTGAATATCCGATAGAAACGATTGCAGAAAAGCTGCAGTCGTTTTTTTATAGTACAGTATAGTACAATAGTAAAAAGATATCAGAGCTAAGCAATGAAGGGTTAACAGGATGATTCTGACTACTGAGCGGCTGATTCTGCGTCCGTGGGAAGACTCAGACGCAGAGTCATTATATGAATATGCAAAAGATGAACGCATAGGTCCGGTAACAGGCTGGCCTGTACATACAAGTGTCGAAAACAGTCTATATATAATCAGGACTGTTTTATCAGCTCCGGATTCTTTTGCTGTATGCCTGAAGACTGACAACAAAGCGATAGGCAGCATCGGGCTGATGGTGGGCATGCAGAGTAACATCGGCCTGCCGGATACTGAAGCGGAGATCGGTTACTGGATCGGTGTGCCGTTCTGGGGACAGGGCTTAATACCTGAGGGCGTGAGAGAAATCATTAGATATGCTTTCGAGGACCTGCGTCTTGAAAATCTCTGGTGCGGATATTTCGAAGGAAATGATAAGTCGAGGCGCGTACAGGAAAAGTGCGGATTCACTTATCAATATACGAATGAGGACGCTGAATGGGTCAAGATGATGGACAGGCGCACAGAACATATCTCAAAGCTTACCAGAGAGGAATGGATGCGCAGGGAAAACTATCAGGATATAAATGCAGAGACTATAGACCGCTGGATCGAAGAAGGCTGGGAATGGGGAAAGCCTATCAGCCATGAGGAATATATTGCAGCAGAGCAAGGCCTCTGGAATGTGAAGCTCACTCCGACCAAAAACGTTCCGCATGAGTGGTTTGGCGATCTCAAAGGCAAAAGAATTCTGGGGCTTGCCAGTGGTGGAGGGCAGCAGATGCCTATTTTTGCAGCTCTCGGAGCGGAGTGCACCGTGCTCGATTATTCCACAAAACAGATAGAGAGCGAAAGGCTGGTAGCGGAACGTGAAGGGTATGAGATAAGGATCGTTCAGGGTGACATGACGAAGCCGCTCCCGTTTGAAGACGAATCGTTCGATTTGATCTTTCATCCTGTATCAAACTGCTATGTCAGGGATGTTCGGCCGATATGGAAAGAGTGCTGGCGCGTGCTTAAATCAGGCGGCGTGCTGTTGTCAGGCGTAGACCACTATATTAACTATATTGTAGACAGCGAAGAAAAGCTTATAGTCAATTCACTGCCGTTCGATCCGCTCATAAACCCGGAGCAGATGAAACAGCTTCAGGATGAAGATGCAGGCGTTCAGTTTTCTCATTCGCTGGAGGAACAGATAGGCGGTCAGCTTGAAGCAGGCTTAGCGGTGATGGAACTGTACGAAGACACAAACGGAGAGGGAAGGCTCCATGAGATGAACATCCCGACGTTTTTAGCCATTCGATCAATGAAAAAGTAATGACAGGGAAGAGAAGCACCTTGAGCACGATTTCGGCGAAGCATATATTGATTATTGTAAGAAGACAAAAAAGCTGATACCGTATATCTGGTGAATCAGCTTAAGTATAGTTAGGAAACGGAAAAATGGACGAAAGATTTGATTTGCAGAAATACCTAACTGAAGGAGTTGAGCAGGTTATCAAGGATGCACTGAAAGCTACTCTGAAGGATCCAAGGGAGAGCGCGTTTCTGGTGAAGTTCGCTGCCTCATGTGCTGTGGCGGACAAAAGAAGAGAGAAAAACGAAAAGGATGGCCTGCACGTGCCTTCGTACCTGATCGCGAGCATCACTTCGAGCTGTAATCTTCACTGTGAAGGCTGCTATTCACGTGCAAATGACGCTACGACTGACTGTGCTCCGTCGATGCAGCTCACCGAGGAAGAATGGATGAAGATCTTCAGAGAGGCTGAGGACCTCGGCGTCAGCTTTATATTGCTGGCCGGCGGTGAACCGATGCTCAGATGGGATGTCATAGAACCGGCAGGAAAGATGAAGAACATCATGTTCCCGGTCTTCACCAACGGAACATTCATGACTGACAGGCATCTGGAACTCCTGGAAAAGTGCCGCAATATAGTGCCTGTAATAAGCATTGAGGGTGAGCGCGAAGAGACTGATTCAAGAAGAGGTGCAGGTGTTTACGATACTGTCATGGAGAAGATGGACAAGCTCCATGAGAATGGTATTATATACGGCGTATCTGTTACTGTTACGAAGGAAAACATGGAAAAAGTGTATTCCGAAAGTTTTCTTGAGTCGCTGAGATCGCGCGGATGCAAGGCGGTATTCTACATAGAATTCACTCCGGTCTCGGATGAAGGCGCAAATCTCGCTCCTGATGACGATGACCGCGAATACATGTCAGACAGGATAGATGAGCTGCGGATGAACAAGCAGGATATGATTTATATTTCATTCCCGGGCGATGAGAAAAGCTCCGGCGGATGCCTTGCTGCCGGACGCGGTTTCTTCCATATCAACTCTCATGGAGGAGCGGAGCCTTGCCCGTTCTCGCCATACTCGGATATTAACGTAAAAGATACATCTCTGAGAGAGGCGCTCAGATCCAGACTGTTCATGGCTCTCAGAAGCAGCGACATTCTTGCGGATAATCACAAGGGAGGCTGCGTTCTGAATGAGAAGAGAAATCAGGTAGAAGCGCTGCTTGGACTATAAACATATGGAGTACTTTAAATCAGTAAAATTGAAAGATGGCAGAACGTGCAGACTTCGCAACTGTACTGCTGAAGACAGCGAGGCTGTGCTTGAGGTCTTCAATCTGACCCATGAGCAGACAGACTGGATGCTGACTTACCCGGAGGAGATGTCCTTCACTGTCGAACAGGAGGCGAGGTTTCTGCAGGACAGAGCGGACAGCGCTGATGAAATCGAGATACTGGCGGAAATCGAGGGCAAAGTTATCGGGACTGCGGGAATCGGCTGTGTCGGAAGAAAAGAAAAGCTGAAGCACAGAGCTGAATTCGGCATCGGCATCGATAAGGACTATTGGGGCCTGGGTATCGGACG
>JBGUVT010000129.1:0-12993 GCA_045220485.1 Anaerovoracaceae bacterium
TGCTTTGAAAAAGCATCTATTTTGCTCTTCAAACAGCAATACCTCTTCGATCAGCATCTATATTAACTTTTACTTTTACATTCAACGGATGCGACAGGACTCCGATTCGTTCCGCTCTTGTATATTCTGTCTGTTAATCTATCTCTCCTGCATAAAACATATCATATGCGCCAAGTTTATGCATTGCATCAATCAAGTCTGCTTCTAATAGTTCAAACACCTCTTCCGAGCAAGATAATCTCCATGGTGACACCTGATAATAGTTGTCTTCGTAAGTGAAAAAGATCTGTGCTCCTTTGACGAGATAACTAGGCTCCTGAACATGCTGCGCTCTTCTCTTATACCCGTTAAACAGTTTGTCAAACGCATGAGGCAGATCATCCTTATACCTGACATCCCGGTACTGTGGAGCCAAATACCCTATAGTTTTCTTTCTCTCCATATCCTTCATCATAATCACTCCAAATTCCTTTTCATTCATCTCTTTCCTACAGCTTTATTATATGGAGCTTTATGCAAATACTTAAGCGGGTGAAAATTGAGCCTTATGAGGGATATTCAAGTTTAGCTTTAGAACTATGTGCCGAGAAGCACATATGAAAAAGGACCGTACTGCACGGCCCTTGAACTGTCTCAGATATTGCGATAGTTGGTTAATAGATTCTGCTTATTTTGTAACATTAACTTTGCCAATCAGCTCGATTAATTCGTCAACCAACGAGTCTCCATCCTTGTTCTTGATTGCACCCTTGATTTTCTTTAGTCTTTCAATGAATGACTTATCCTTAATTATATTCTCAACAACCTTATCCCAGTCAGTGTTGTTTATATCTAAGTCGCCCATAAAAATGCTTTCAAAAACAGCTATACCAATTTCACCCAGTGTCAATGTAACAACACCAGAAACAGTAGCAGTAACTGCTTTAGCTGCAATTTTCCATTTTCCTTTTGCCAGGGCAACGGCCCTCTTTGCCAAATTCTTACCTAAAGAGGCAATGGCATTAGTGCCCATTATCCCGCCCACTATGTTTTTAACCGTATTTCCATCATCTATTTCGTAGATTTTGGCTATGTTATTTAACATTTCAATCTGAATTCCAGAGACAATCGAAGATACGTTACCTTTAGCCTTTGCAACATCAGCAGCCGCTGCTGCAGCTGAGCGACTAAGTACAACAGCATTTGCCTCCATTCTTTTACTACTCTTAACTTTCTCTTTCCAATTCTTCTCGAATGTACTTCTCGCCTCCGGGCCTAATTGCTCAGTTGTCTCTCTTAGCTCTTCCAGACCGATAGGTTCAACATCTCCTTTTCGTTCAGCAAGAACTGAAATAACAGCTTTGACATTGAGTTTATCCCTGCCATATTTGTTCAACACACTATCGATCATTTTTTGGTTTTCTTCTATATCTTCTTCAAAATACGTCTTAGTGCTTACAAATATGATAGGTACATTTTCCCAGAAATCAGATACAGTCTGGAGGTACCGCAAAGTTTCTTCAGGTAAACGCTTTGTAGAACCATCTACACAAAACCATATTGTATGTACAATTGTCTTTGGATCTGGGTTTTTAACGCTTTCCTTAAGCCATTTCTTAATTTCTTTCGTCAACCAGTTCTGTCGTTTGTGACTGTATTCAAGACCGGGAGTATCAATCAGCCTGAAAGGAAGTTTTGAAAGATCGCCATATACATCTATCCTATCCGTGATTGCCGTTCCGATTCCTGTAGGAGCTTTTTCAAGTTTGGTATTGAGGAATGCATTTATCAAAGTGCTCTTCCCAGATCCGGATGTTCCAAGAAGCATTATATTAAGCTTTTTGTCATCCAGGACTTTATTAGTTTCATTACTTTTCTTTTTCTCAGACTTCTTAGCCATAACAAAACTCCTATCTATGCTAAATGCTTTATTAAAAGCTATATGTTTATTTTACAAAACCACAAGCACGATATAAATAGAGATATATGAAGCAAGCAGAAAAAGTCCTGTACAGCACCTCGTCATAAGAACAATGTTTCTTATGATAGGCGTTGTAATTTTTGCGAATCCGGTTACCGGCAGGCCTTGTTCAATAAGCATATGCAACCAAAGCAATTGAAAAGGCGCCTCCTCCAGAAGGCGCCCTCAATTGCTTTTGTGTACTCCAGCGTTTTAACGTGAAGCTTCACTTTCTCTTATCTTCCTGATCTCGATCTTCTTTTCTCTTTCTTTTCTGTACTTCTCAACAAATCTTCCGCGAAGCGGCAGTGAATGTATCGGAACATTGTACTTCCTGACGATATGTATGGCATCGAATTTGCATCTCGTAGTACACATACCGCAACCGAGGCATTTGTTCTGATCAACGACTGTGGCTCCACACTTGAGGCAGCGCTCGGTCTCAGCCTTCATCTGCTCCTCAGTCAGGGTGAGTCTCTCATCATATTTGCTCAGCACCTTTGCAGGATCGAATCCAGGCACCTGTCTTGACGTATTGTCATAACTGATCTGATCGTAGTCAAGATCGTCCTTGTCGAGTGCTATGAACTCTCTGCGGTTTCTTCCGATTGTGAGACTGTGCCCCTTCTTGGTAGCCCGTGTTATCGAGATAGCCGCTTCCTTTCCGGCAGCTATAGCGTCGATGCAGAACTTCTGTCCTGTGTAGATGTCTCCGCCGGCAAATATATCATACTCTGAAGTCTGATATGTCAGTGGATCTGCTACAACAAGGCCTCTCTTGTCGAGCTCTACGTTGACACCTGTCAGCAGCTTGCCCCATTCCGGACGCTGTCCTATGCAATACAGGACAGTAGTGCATTCAGCCTCGCATGTTTCATTGTCATCAAACTTAGGATCAAATCTGCCCTCTTCATTTTTGACACTGATGCACTTGCGGAATTTGATTCCCTTGCATTTGCCTGCCCTCTTTATGATCTCAGTCTGTCCCCAGCCATCATGGATCGTTATGCCGTCTGCCTTGCAGAATGCCTGATCCTCTGCACCCATTGGCATCTCGTCATAGCTCTCAAGGCAGTAGAGATCGACGCTGTCAGCTCCGTGTCTTATAGCCGTCCTTGCTACGTCGGCTCCTATGCTGCCTCCGCCGATGACTACGACTTTGCCTGAGAGCTTTACGTCATTCCCGCGGTTGATGCTCTTTACGAAATCCACACCAGGCATCACGCCTGCCGCATTATCTCCCGGTATGCCGAGCTTTCCGCCGTTCTGAAGGCCTATGCCAAGGTAGAATGCTTTGAAGCCCTGCTCCCTGAGCTCAGGGATCGTGACGTCCTTACCGACCTCAACACCACACCTGAACCTGACGCCCAGCGCTCTCAGCACGTCGATCTCAGCGTCGACTACATTCTTGTCGAGTCTGAAGTTAGGGATACCGTTGGTGAGCATCCCGCCCGGCTTGAGCTCCTTCTCGAATACTGTCACTTTGTATCCCTTCTCAGCCAGGTAGTACGCACAGGATATTCCTGCAGGACCGGAACCGATGACTGCGACCTTGGTGTCGAAATCCCAGGTGATTTTTGGAACAAATCTGTGAGCAGCATCAAGTTCTTTATCAGCAATAAATTTCTTGATCTCATCAATCGAAACCGGATCATCTATCCTGCCTCTTGTGCACTCATTCTCACAGTCATGTGGACAGATACGTCCGCAGACCGCCGGAAGAGGGTTCTCCTTCTTGATGAGTTCGAGAGCCTCCATGTACTTGCCCTGAGCTGCGAGTCTGATATATCCCTGAACAGCGATATGCGCCGGACATGTTGCTTTGCATGGGGATGAACCTGTCTCTACGGAATTCTGTCTGGTATCCCTGTAATCAGGGTTCCATCTCTCCGGTCCCCATTCGAGATCATCAGGCAATTCCTGCATCTGATGCACGATCGGTGTCTTGGAACAAATCCTCTGTCCAAGCCTTAGAGCATTGTTTGGACATACCTCTACGCATTGCCCGCATGCGACACACTTTTCCTCGTCGATCTCGGATACATAGTTGCTGCGGGTAAAATTAGGTGTGTTGAAGTAAGAAGTTCCTCCGATGGCCATGCAGCTTGACGGCTGGCAGTTGCATATTGCAAGAGTCATTCCGTTCAGGAGCGTGGTTATCTGATGTATACATCCAAGGTCTTCAACCATCTTAAGATGCTCATAGACCTGCTCTTTGGTGATCTGCTCACCTCTTCCGTGGCGGATCATAGTATCTGCTGCCATCGCCATGTATATGCACATGCCATCAGGAGATTCTCCTGTTCCTTCGCCCATGCTTTCACGGACCCTGCGGCACTGGCATGGCACTTTGCAGAAAATCTGTAAAGGAGATGTCTCAATGAGGGTGCTCAGCCTCTCCATGGTCAGAGTTTTGGTCTCCGCAGGTAAGGCGCTCTCAACCGGTATGACCCTCATAATGCCTACTCCCATAGGATTTGTCGGCAATACATCTGCGTGTGATACAAACTGATGCTCCCAGAACCATTTCGCAACTTCAGGATGCGCCTCCGCATATCCGGGCCTTACCATCTGAAACTCAAACAGACCCGGAGCATACGGAATCATGATATATACCTTTTGCTTAGTCTTTGGAATCTGGAAGTCTATGAAACATGCTTTTTCCGCTATTCCATCGAGTATCTTTTTCGTCTTTTTTACAGAAAAACCTGAAAGCACAGCCAATGCGCTCGCAGTAAACGGGATTGTAGGCCTCATATGGCACATGACCTCAAGTTCATCGTCTTCCAGAAGATAGTCCAGCACCTTGTACTCCGGACTGTCGGGACTTGTATCCAGCTCTCCGCTGCACATGATTCTGGCAAGTTTTGCCAGGTTTTCTTCTCTAGTATGCATTACGTATCCCCCTCTCAAATCTTCAGACCAGTTTAGCTTTTTTTGTATGTTTTTTCTGACTCCTCCTATTTGACTTTTGCTTTCTTCCCGGCATTTGCCTTAGTGAAGATCTGCATCAATCGCAAACACTGTCCCCGCCGTCATCGGCATCATGGCAAATACCATCAGCAGGGCCACAATCATTATCAGTAAGCTTCTCTTTTTCATATCAAACCTCCTGTATCCGGGAGATGAACTTATTCATAGTTATTTTACCATTCTGTGCAGCCGGTAAACAATTGAGTCATTTATTTATCAGATAAACTATCGTCAAAGGTGGTAAACAAATACATTATCTCTGGTAAAAAGCAAGCTCACAAAAAGCGGCATCCCATCGGATACCGCTATCACATTTACCGGGTTGGAATCTATTATTTTATTTTCACTTTCTTTGACTTCCAGACAGAAACATGCTTTCCGTCAGCGGCATTCCTATATGCCCGTATACGAACAAAGTAGGTCTGCTTTGAAACAAGTCCCTTTATCTTCTTGCTGGTCTTCTTTTTTCCGGCAGTTGTGGTTTTGACTAAGTTGCTGAACCCTGAATCAGTTGCCACCTGGATCTCGATGCCCGTCATCTTTTTCTGGTTGGCTTTCGATACCTTCTTCCACTTGACCGTCACGTTTTTCTTGCCTGCTTTAGGTTTGCTGATCTTCACAGGCTTAAGGTCTCTGATCTCGGCCGGCTGCACAGGCTGCACCGGCGCAGCGCTGCTGCCTCCCGGCTTCACGCTTCCGGAACCTGAAGGAGTGCCATCCGTTCCTGGGCCTGAAGATGGATCATCCGGAGGAGTTACCCCTTCATCGTAAGCGGCAAGTTCTTCTGCAAGCCTGTAATAAATCTCTCTAGCATCCTCATCGGTAAGGATCAGTTCCTTCTCATTTTGAGGAAGAGTTTTATAAATCTCTCTCAGCGTACGCACATTTTCAGCATTGCTGCTGTTGACGCTTACGTTTTTATACGCAAGGAACTTCTGCTTTATAGCATCAACACGGTCATTACATCCAATGTACAGCTCAGCGTCTAAAAATGCCTGATTACCCGAGCCGGAATTGTCGATAACTATCCTGTCCAACTCCTCCTGAGTTCCTCTGAAGAAGATGCGGGTCAGGCAGCCGCAGCCGTCAAATGCGTTGGCATCTATACGCTCCAGGCTGGCCGGCAGTTCAATGTCGGTAAGATTCATGCAGCCTGCAAAAGCACCCGACTCTATCACACTAACGCTGTCCGGCAGGTTAACACTGTAGGCATTATCGTTATCAGCGTACTTGCCTTCAGCGACCGTCTCAGTTCCGGCCGGCACATCTAAAAGCTTGTCATCATAATTCGCCCAGGAATAATTCTCATAGTTTTCATGGCCATAGCTGCGGATCAGCTTGTTGACTGCTGCTTTTGTGTCTTCAGGGAGAGCACTCCTCTCTTCTAAAGTGAAATTTCTATAGCACATTATCAGGGCAAAAGCTTCGTCCAATACGACCGGATCGCTCTGATCCATCGCGGCAAGCTCCTGCGCTCTCTGACCGAGGGCGCTGTACTCGTCGCTGCAGTTGAAGTAAACCGTAATATTCTCAAGCTGATTGCCATCTTTTGCTACGGCATTCCAGTCCTCTTCGCTGCCCTGATAGAAAATACCAGCCATCCTTGTGCCACTGCTTTCCATCGAAGAGCAGCTGCTGAATGCATTTTCGCCAATCTCCCTGACGCTTGCAGGAAGAACCACGATCTCCAGCAGACTGTCATGCGACGCAAACTCATCAGGTATCTTATCTACACCCTCATGAACAACTATCTTTCTTACGTTCGAATGCATGAACGCTCTTTTGCCGATGGTCTTCACATTCGAAGGAATGATCACTTCAAACGCTTTGCTGCCTGATATATTCGGATTGACTCCGGCTTCGTAAAATGCTTCTTCTCCGATACTCTCAATGCTGTCAGGCATCACTATCTCTTCAAGCTCAATTGCATGTTTAAAAGCATAGTCCTTGACAGAAGTCACACCTTCGCCTAACACGACTTTGCGAACGGACGACATTTGATTACTCCATGGCGGATCCTGCTTGTACCACTTCATCGGCCCTGTGTAGCCGATAGTCAGCACGCCGCCTTCGAGCGTAACGTCATCCCACCCGATCGCGTAAAGCCTGTCCTCAGCAGCTTTCAGCTTATCTACCAGCTCCGCAGGGAAACTCTCCCGCTGGTCAGGCCACAGTTCATTCTCATAAAATTCACGGAGCGCCTCGATATATCCGGCGCGCTCAAGCGTCACCGTTCCTATGTGCTCGATCCGGTACTTCAGATACTTGGTTTCGGATCCGCTGTTATAGATGACCTCTGCGTTATCAGGAAGCTCGCTGTCTAATTTAACTTTTTCCTGCCAGTCCTCTTCAGTGCCCTCATAATAGATCCTGAACTTTTCAGTGTTGCAGCCCTTAAAAGCATCGGCACCTATATAGGTTACACTGAGAGGTATCCCCACTGACTTAAGTTCTGTGCAGTCCTTGAATGCATCGTTTTCTATCCTCTCGACACCCGATAACAATTCAACCTTTTTCAGCCATTTCTCTTCCATAAACAGTCCGGTCGAAATCGTTTTGACAGAGCCCGGGATCTTCAGGCTGGTTAGATAAGAGTGATAGAACACGTAGTCTCCAAGTATGACCTCGGTATCGGAATCGATACTGATATTCTGCGCATGCGGGAAAGCACCGGAATACATATCTTCGCCATTGTTGATATTGCCTTTGAGTATACTCCCCTTCAGGATCACATCTCTCACCGAAGGGAATGCACTGTTCAGAACCTCATCTATAGTACCCGTCAGGGTCAGCTTTAAGGCAGATATAAATGCATCTCTTTTGACCGTTCCGACATGGCTTTGTATCTCTACTTCAGTCCACTCATCAGCATCATCAAAGGCATTTTGTCCGATAGCGTCGAAATCAGATGCAATAACGATCTTTTTCACATAACAGGATGCCAGACAGTCTGCCCAGTAATCACCTCTTGTATCACCCCATGACTGAGTTTCCTGATTATAGCCGAGCTCACGGGCGGAGTCCTGTATCTCACCTGATCCGGTGATAGTCAGAGTGCCATTATTGTATCGCCAGTTAACAGTACCAACCTCCTGATAGTCGAATCTCGTTCCGTTCATCTTCTCTGAGAAAGTCACGCATTTATAAGTTCCCTGCAGACTTGATGCGTTTCGTGCCTTGAGCCATATGCTGCGTTCTTCTATCTTTTCCCCGTTCAGGGTAATCTCCGCAAGGATGTTGATATCCGCCACTGCTACCTCGGTGCAGATCGCTTCTCCGTTCAGAGATATCTCATTTCCGTTTACAGTGTAACAGGTCCTGTAGTCAGTGTTTTCGAGCACTCTCCATCTGTCCGACTCATCCTCTGCGGACCAGTTATAGTTCTCTGCCCGCACCACAAAATTGATCTCATAGCCCTGCAGCGATGGATCTTTGTCAAGGCCGTCAGTATTAAGAGTGAGCTTGCGGTCAGTCTCTTCATAAATAAGAAAATCGGAATCCAGGCTGTCTTCGAACGCGATCCTGTGGCCCGTATCTCTGCCCTCGTATTCTGAAGTCGTTATCGTGAGCTCTTCTTCTGAATATAGCTCGAGTGTGTTTCCTTCATATACGTATGATGATGTATAGCTTTTTTGATCATCTGCATAACACTCGTAGCCTTTGCTGATACTGCCGCCTTCTAAAGCAGGCGTAAGAAGCAAGTCGTTGGTAATATCTGCTATGTAATTTCTGCCGTCCTCCATATGCAGGATATTCCACATATGACCTTCGGGTTTTTTGTCATCATTGCTGTTGGAAACCCACCCTGAAACAGAGATGCAATAAATGTCCTTTTCAAAATCGGTATGATCGCAGAGGAACTGGAATCCCTTTGAATAACCTTCGCACACTACCTTGGTTGTTTTATCGCCGTCAAACAGGTAGATCATCTGCCATGGATCGCCATAGGGGAAAGAGTACCTGTAAGCTGCAGCCCAGTTGTTATACCCTCCATAGCGGTCGATGGCTTCAACGTATCCGAGCAGTTTAGAATAATCAGTCTCATCTTTAAGTGATTCTATTATTTCGCAGGCATTATTTACTGCGTTATGAACAGCCCTGAACTTGCCGATATCTGCTTCGTTAGTGCCAAACTTCCCGGACACACTGTATGAAACACACACAGCCATTGAGACACGACAATACGGAAGTGATTTAAAATACACTGTTTCACCATCATCAGAATTGAAGTTATAGGTTGTCCTATAATATGAAACGCTGAAACCTTTATCAAACCAGAACATCTCGTATGGCATATCCGCAAGTAATGCGTTGACGGCACTTTCGACATTCGCGCTTTCTATACCTTCCCATTCCGCTCTGCTTAACCTATAAACATCTATTGTCTCAGAATCATAGTTATACTGTACCTTTTCCAGCTCATGTCCGAGAAGGTCAGAATATGGAATACTGAATGAAGAACTGACAAAGCCAGCCCCCTCGTTATCAAGGAATTCTCTGATTTTCACAAGAAGCTGATCGTAGAGATATCCGCTATACTCATCAAGCTTACTCCTCCTTGTAATTTTGCGTGCTTTAAGCATACCCCTGTTAGAGGCTGCCCCATTTCCCGTTGCTTCTGTCAGTTCCTTATCGAGGAAACCATATAGAAGCTCATTTTCATCAAGACCGTCCTGGGCAGGCATAAAGGTCCCTTCCTCAGCCTGTTCATCGTTCGTAATAAGGTTTTCTACACTCCTATGCTCTACCGCCTCAGCCTCCGGCTCATCAATGTCGCCGGCATCGTTTGGTTCGCCTGCATCATCACCGTTTGCATCGGCACTGAGGTCTTCTGCGGCCTCTGCCTCATTCTCACTCACCTGCTCATCGACCGCATAAACCGGCCCCAGCGCAGGGGCAAAAGACACGATCATAGTAAGTACCAGCATCAGCGCAACGATTTTTCTCTTCATACCAGTTCTCCGAAAAAAGGGACAGTCCTTCATCAATAATGAATTTGTTGCGCTTATTTTATCAAACATCAGGGATAGTAGGAAATGGTGTGAGCGGGGCTTAATTTTTTTGTCAACAATTTCTGCACTCAACATAGTACAATAACAATAGAAAGCGCAACAAATGTACTATTCTTTCAATACAAAGTACGGTCTGAAGTACTATGGTTAGTGGTCCAAAGTCAAGACCGTAAACGTTAAATAGAAAAAGGAGAAGAAACAATGCGTAGAAAATTAACAATAATCTCAGCTTTGCTTCTTGCAATCATGCTCTCATTTAGCATGATCCAGCCGGCTTATGCTGCTTCATCCAGGAAGCCTGCGGCACCTAAGATCACATCAGCAACTGTAAGCGGCAATAGTATCACGATCACATGGAAGAAGGCGAAAAACGCCAAGAGGTATGAGATTGCGAAGCAAGTCAACAAGAGGTCCTGGGTAAAGTTCAAGACCGTAAAGAAGACCAAGAAGAATAGGATGAAATACACCAAGGCCAACAAATACAAGGTAAAGGCCAAGGGCAAGAAGTATATCGTTTATAAGTATGATTATTCTTACTCTACGCTTAAAAAGGTATCCGGGAAGACGAGACATGTCACGTTCAATGATCTGGACAGAAATACGAATTATACTTTTGCTGTAAGGTCGATCAACGGCAAGAAGCATAGTGCGTGGAAAACAGTAACAAAAAAAACTGGGGGGCTGTCTGAAAGGATGATAATAGACGGGAGGCCTATCGTAGTCACTCAGGGACAGAAGGTAACACTTCCGGCTCCGAAGTTTAAAGGTGTATTTGAAAGTATAAATAAACAGTTACAGAAAAAATCTTTTGATATAATCCCGGGAAATAATGGATATGATGATATATATTTCGATGATGAAGAAGGCTGGGTAATAATAAATGGTAAGGACCCATCCGGATACTTTGCGGGTTATAGCTACTACCCGGATATATACTTCGATTGGTACCGCCAAAAGTACATTACTCGGGAAGATTGGAATAAATATGGATATATTTCATATGGCGGATCCGTCGATAACTTGGCCAAGCCTTCAGAACTTAACATACACATAAATGCTTCTGATATGAAAGCAGTGTGGACTTTAGACGGGACCGAGCCTCAGTACAATCAGGCTGACAAAGTCATAAACGCATCCCAATATCCATTCGGAACCTGGAAAAATGGAGCTACTATACGGATCCACGGCTCAACAACCGAAAGCTGTAATGTACCGGAAGCAAAGGGGATGGCAGATGCACTATGGATAAAGCTGTATTATAAAGACACAGTAATCGAAGAGATGATACATATACAAATGGGGTAACATAACGTGTGACAGCGGAGTTAAAAAGCACGGCTGACAGTGATCAGCCGTGCTTTTGCGTCATAGAGGATGCCATAAGTTATTTGACAGTAACCTTTACTTTGGCAAATATTCCGTTCTGAGTATAGGCATAGACGTAGCAGACGCCTTTGTCCTTTGCCTTGATAACGCCTTTTTTTGATACTGTCGCAATGTTACTGTTCGAAGTCTCGTAAGCGATCTTGCGGTGTCTCTTTACCTTGAGTTTCTTTGATTTAGGAACAGGTTTTGCTTTCAGTTTGAAAGATTTACCAATCTTGAGGGTCACCTTATTCTTCTTTGCTGCAGTGCGCACCGCCTTGTCATTGCCGACTTTGCCCCCGGTTGTAGCGACATGTACGGTCTTGGAGGTTGAGAGGATTTTTCCCTTACCGTCAACTGCATAAACCAGGAATTTATAATAAGTGCCTTTCTTCAGCTTAATGCCTGCGACATTTGTAAATGTCAGAGACAGATTTGTTGTAGCCGTCAGCTTCCTATACTTATTATTTGTCCCGCACTTATTGCCGTATATGACATAGCTTTGCGCTCCTTCCACCTTTTTCCATGCAATCGTGATGGAAGTTTTTGTCACCTTTGTCGACCTTGCCTGAAGCAGGCCAAATTCGGTTCCGGAAGGATCATCCTGCGGAGGCGGAACTATTACAGGTTCTGGCTTTGTTTCTGGTTCCGGCACATGAGGTCTTTCCAGGGCTTCGCCTATAGCAACATTGCTGTTATCCGCATAGAATGTATTTCCTCCGACTATGCGATTTGGCTTCACCATGTAGTTATATGTCGAATAGCTGTCCGCGCTGATGTCAGTGTATGCATTCGTATCGATATCAGCGATGTGCGACTGCTCTCCGTTTTCTCCATCACCTCTCCAGATCTCATAGGAGGCCGCTCCGTTAACGGCGTCCCACGCAAGATAGTAGCCCGAGTTGTTGTTCGAGACTGTAAGTGTAGTGCTGCCTGTAAATGTTGGCATGACCGTCGCATAATTGCTTTCTGTGCTGACGACACTGCCGCGCTTTGCCTTCACATAATACGTATACTCAGTTCCTGTATCGAGCCCCGTGTCTTCGAGGGACGTATCTTCCGTTGTCTTTATCTCAGAGAACGAACCGGATCCCTCCTGTCTGTAAACGACATATCCCGAGGCGCCATCCACAGCATTCCAGCTAAGTGACGCCGCGTCGCACCCTTCCGCCGAAGCCGTCAGCTGCGGAGTATCAAGCGGAACTACCAGCGTCAGAGTATTGCTTTGTTCTCCCCACGTCTCACTACCATTGTTTGAATTGCGCGACGGATAAACAGTATAGTCGTAAGACCTGCCCGGCTCGAGTCCCTCATGCGTGAACGATGTTCCAGTCAAAGTCCCTACGCGTCTTGAACTGCCGCTTCCGGTCTCCCCAACAAACACAATGTACTGATGCGCACCGTCGGCTACGGTCCAGTTGAGCAGCGCACTTTTCCCCGACACGCTTCCGCTGAGCTGCGGCTTGCCGATCTTTTTTACAGTAAAGTTAAGGAACGCCCTCTTACCAAGGCAGCTGATCGTCTGTTGCTTATCTCCAAAGGAAAGCTCCGTTCTCGGGGATATGCTGAATCCGAACATGTCCTTATGGGCATCATTATAAGTAAGCGAAGCTGTTGATCCACCAGTAAAGTTTACATTCAGCACCAGCCCAGCAGGATCGAAACTGTCTCCGCTGTACAGGCTGTCCACCGTTGAAGGTCTTG
>JBGUVT010000130.1:0-5399 GCA_045220485.1 Anaerovoracaceae bacterium
TGCTTTGAAAAAGCATCTATTTTGCTCTTCAAACAGCAATACCTCTTCGATCAGCATCTATATTAACTTTTACTTTTACATTCAACGCTATTTTTATAATCCTCGTATTGTTGATGACCGAGATGCTGAGCATTCCCAGCAGCTCTCTGTATGAGTAAGGCAGATTCTGCTCGCGTATTACGCCCTCGATTATAGGGCGGGTCTGCAGAAGCTCTACATAGTCGCTTGAGATCGACTGACCTATATTGAGGTCTGTCAGGTCGACTACAGACTGTGATGAAGAGCTTACCATGTACATCTTGGATGTTGCTGTGTACTTAGGTGTGATCAAAAAGTGTGTTATGAGGCCTGCCAGAAGCGCACATACCAGAAAACCGCCGGCTATCCAGCGGATCCGGTCTAAGTAGTATGAGAAAAGTTCCAGCAGATCTATTTCTACTTCGTCATCGGCTCTGTCTTTTATTTCAATTTCCTGATTCTGATTCATTTTGTATGTATTTTCCCTTGTCTACTCCTCGTCTTCATCGTCATCATCGGAGTTGTCTTCACGTATGTTCATCACCTTTTTAAGTCCCGAGAGTACCGAAGACTGATCGGCATAGAACTCCTCATGCTTTATTCCCTCACCGATGGTATCGTTCACCTTTGTGGTACCGCTGAAGGAGATAAATCCTACGCTCTCGTAGCGTATCAGCTTGTCTGAGATCTGCGATAACCTTTTGCCGTTGCCGTCGCTTTCTACCTTATCCTCAAGCAGGCTGTAGATGTCATTCAGGTATTCAGGGTTGTCACGCAGCTGACCTATTACCATACTATAGGCATTTTCCATGTACTGCTGCTGCCTCTTCATACGCTCGGCATTGGTGCCCTCACCTACACTCGAGCGGGCTCTGAGATAGTTTTCTGCCTGCTTACCGTCGAGATGTACTGATGCACCGGCTGTAAATGCCGGGTCAAGATTTGTCATGTCTGTGTCAATATTGACTGTGACGCCTCCTATCGCATCGTTGACTAGGCCGATATCTTCCATGTTCAGCACATAATAGCCGTCTGTCTCAAGATCACCCATTGCATCCGAGACTGCCATGCAGAGGATGTCGTTCCGCTGATCTTCATCAAAACCATACCAGTGCGCTGTACAGATCTGCTGCTTCGCGAAGTCTTCTATATCACCCGCCTTATTGATTACAGGCACATCTACCATGGTGTTACGGTCTATCTGATAGAAGCCATACTTTTCCGTGGTGTTGTCTATCAGTATGACATTGATAAAGTCCGCCAGCTCACCGTTATAGCCTTCGCCCTGGTCGGTGCCTCCGCCGTCTGTACCGGCGGCAACATATACTTCTATGTCGTCATTACTGATGTAGTCTTTATCGTCTATGGTCAGATAGACTTCTTCGTCCTCTCCAGAACCTCCCCAATCACCTGAATCGCCAAACTGCTCATCAAGCAGGCTGCTATTTACTACTAAATGCAGCACCAGCCAGAAAAGCAGTATCGCAATGATGGCAATAATCAGAGCCAGTATTAATTTACGTTTACTGTTTATTCTCATTAATGAGCATCGTCTGCAATTTGCAGAGTTGTTGCGCTTTTTCAGGGTAGTAAAAAAACGCATCCAAAAGGAGAACTATAAAACAATCCTATTTTATTGCCCTTTCCTTAAAAATGCGTGTATTTCGATAGTTTGAAGCAAATAGCCAAAAGTTTACAATTGGTTATTTGCCAATACATTATAATGATTGTTGTATCATTATGCAAGCACAGTGCAAAAAGTATACAAAAATGTATAAAAATGTTGAAGCTATTGTAATCAGCTTACCACCTTGCCATTGGCAGTTATGTAGTCGACTTTCATGCGGGCATATTTGCGTGCTGTCTTCCTGTTTGGCAAGGTCCAGGCACAGACCTTCAGCCCGGCTTTATGGAACTTCTTAACAGTCTTCTTACTGATTATCTTATAATTCAGGGATATGCAGTCTATATTTGCAGCCTTCATCTTTCTGATGGTGGCGGCATATTTCTTTTTTGAGAGCTTCTGCCTCAGGTACATGGTGCTGATGCTGTCGCTCATGCCTTTGGCGCGCGCCATCTTTTCAGTGTCCGCCACGGCATTGAAGCTGAAACTTATGATGACTGCCGGGCGGCCGTCAACCAGATCGAGCAGGTAATTCAGTGCGCGCGCCGAAAGTCTGTGCTTAAGCTCAATAACAGGGATCGCTCCATTTGAATTCTCATATATTGCAGCAATCGCCTGGTCTGCTGTAGGTATCTTCTGGTCCGGATACTTGCTGACATTCCTGCCGGCAATAATAGTGTACTTATCCAGGTCATCACGGCTGATGCTCCGGACTTTCCTGTTTTCTCCGCACATGCGCCTGATATTATCATCGTGCATAACCAGCAGCAGAGGGTCATTGGTCTCCGGCTCTTTCGTTGATTCCCAAACATCGAACTCCACGCCATAGAAATCCGCATCCTTAGCCGCAAGTGTCAGAGCTGCGAGCGAATTCTCCGGTGCGTGGCTGCTGTAACCACGGTGTGCGATGTACCCCGGTTTCTGTATGCCCGCAGCAAAAGAGTCTGCCGGCATAAATGCGAAGGCAGACATCACCATGCAGAGTATGAGAATTATGTTTATCAGTCCTGATAATCTACGCATTAACAGTAGTAATGTGGCAGGCAGCTTTTACTGCCTGCCAGCCTTAATCCCTGTATTTCCTCTTACTAAATAACCACTTTACCATCGAGTACGGCTTTGAGACGCTCTCCGTATGGGCTCTTGCCGTAGCGCTTCACGCTCTGTGCCAGCATTTCGTCATCGATCCATCCCATGTGGTAGCCGATCTCTTCAGGCGATGAGATGGTCATTCCCTGATATTGCTCTATCATGCTGACAAAGTCGGTTGCCTTCTGCAGGCTGTCGAATGTACCGGCATCCATCCATGTGTAGCCGCGGCCGAGGAGCTGTGCATTGAGGCGCCCCTCCTGCAGGTACATATCGTTGAGTGAAGTTATCTCGAGCTCGCCGCGCGCAGATGGCTTGACCTCGGCCGCCATGTCGCTCACCCCCTTCGGATAGAAGTAGAGGCCGACTATAGCGTAGTTGCTCTTAGGCTGTTTCGGCTTCTCTTCGACCGAGATAACGCGGAGCGAATCAGTGCGCTTATCACCTCTCTCGAACTCCATGATGCCGAAACGTTGTGGATCTTCTACGTAGTATCCGAATATGGTAGCCTTGCCGGCTTCAGCATCCAGGCGGGCATCTCTGAGCTTATGGTTGAGACCATTGCCGTAGAAGATGTTGTCGCCCAGCACCATGGCACATGCATCGTCTCCTATGAAGTCACGGCCGATCGTGAAGGCCTGAGCCAGTCCTTCAGGCTTTGCCTGCACTGCATATGACAGCTCGACTCCGAACTTTGAACCATCACCCAGAAGCTCTTCTATACGTGGGGTATCCTCAGGGGTGCTGATGATGAGGATCTCACGGATGTTTGCCAGCATCAGTGTCGACAGCGGATAGAATATCATCGGCTTGTCGTATACAGGCAGCAGCTGCTTCGATGTTACTATTGTGAGCGGATAGAGCCTTGTGCCGGCTCCGCCTGCGAGAATTATTCCTTTCATTTCAGTTCTCCTTTTTTACGGGGTACCCTTTCCCGAATAATTGTATCATATCTGCGGTATTACATGACAGCATTTCCGCTCGCCTCCCCTGGCTCGCGGGGCCGGCCTTGCCACTCACCCTCGCCTTACAGCTGTCCTCGCGGGTTTAGTAGATCCCGCGGGCCAGCGCGGGGTTCGTGGGGACGGCCTTAAACGCTTATAATAACCTGTTGATTAATACAGTACTTCCGGAGTTTTATTTTTAAAAGTCAAGAAGTACATCTTTAGTCTCTCCATCGTTTTTGCACTTCTTTGAATTGTCTTTAAAAATGTGAGAAGTACTATTGCATATCTTCAAAAGCATTATGTACTTCTATGAGCCTTTTTCATTAGAAGAGAAGTACTTTGCATTGCTCGATGTACTTCTCTGTTTCGACTAGATTTCTGATGGTAGTACTAAATAAGACTTCTGTCACGTATTGTACTTCTGTTACTGCAAAACTTATTAAAGGAAGTACATCACTTTCTCCTTATCTTAGACCCATTCTATCGCCTCATAATACTGCTGCAGGAATGTATAAAGCTGAACTCTGAGGTAATCCTGAAAATAGTGCTTTAATTGTTGAAATAAGTGCTTTTCCGGTTTGCCTTGTTTTTTATGGTTTTTATAAAATTTATACATGATCAAGCAATACAAAATAATGACAAACAGAATACTCTTTCACTTAACAGATATTGAAAAGCAGCAACGCGCGAGACTTTCTTCGCTGAAAAAGTATGACAATATTCTTCTGAAGGAAAAGAAGCGAGACAGCGGCCGGAAATACTATACGAGTTACAAGCCTAAAAGCTCGAAAGACCAGTTGAAGTACAAATTCAGATATGCCGGAAATGATAACAGTGAAACAGTTTTGAGAATCAAAGAGGTTCATTATCTGAAAAAGTCTTTATCCGTAATAGGAAAAGATATCAAGCTATTAAACCTCATTTCGAGCAGACTGGAAGAAATCGAGACTTCTCATATCAACGAAACGCTGCCTGCTGTCTATAGGACAAACAACATTCAGCAGGCAATGTCACCAATCAGATTGGCTGCAGAATGGAAAAGGAAGAAAGAGGCTTATAAAGCTACTTTTGAGCCTTATCGTCCTGAAGAGTTGACGGTGCCAACAGATGACGGTTCTTTTGTCAGATCCAAGTCCGAAGCATTCATATACAATCTGCTATTGAAACTCGGAGTTACCTTTGTATATGAGCTTCCCTTACAGACAAGTGTGCGGTTCTTTTACCCTGACTTTACCCTACTCTCTGAAGTCGATTACTGTTCAGTAATCATTATCGAACATCAGGGCATGATGAATTCCAAGGACTATAGCGAGCGTTTTAATAACAAAGTGTCTGCTTATCTGCGTGCCGGGTATTTAAACGGAGTTAACATTTTCTATACCTTTGACTATTATGGCGGCGGGATTAATTTAGATCCCATTCTGGATATTGTCCGACTGAAGATAAGACCTGCCGCATAGCAACACACTTGCGACAAACACACGGAGCGGGAAGCTGGGGCAAGGGACAGTACGCTGGCCGCCTTAAAGAAATGTAGCAGCGGCCGGGCAGCCCTTGCAGCAGCGACACGGAATACCCTTTTGCGCACCAGCAGCGGGATCACACGCTGCTGGCCTGCCCTCCCGGCGAGGGGAAATAGGGTAGAGTGAGAGTTACCTCTCACCCTCCCGTTGCACCGTACGTACCGGTCAGGTATACGGCGCTACATCAACGTGAAGTCA
>JBGUVT010000131.1:0-3050 GCA_045220485.1 Anaerovoracaceae bacterium
GCTCCTTCAAGTGAATAGCAGTTGTTGCCATCAGTGATAGAGGTACGGTTTGAGACCTTCTTCATGTTGAGGTGTCCCGGTGCCTCCAAATATCCGACTACCATGTCCTGTACTCCATCCATATAGCAGATAAAAATCTTGAAGCTTTCAGGAACCGCTTCGTCGAAGTCTGCGTTTGTGTCGTAGAGTGCATTGGCAAGCGCTTTCGCTCTCGTCCAAACATCTCCGCATGCTGAAGCGTGAGTGCCGCCCCATGTCGCCATGTCGTTAGGTCTTCCGGCATATACATAGGCCAGGGCCAGATGGGCCACACCATAGTCCTTTGCTTCATCACCGTAGTAGAACTGTTTGATTCCTTCGATGTTCTTCTTGAAACCGGGATACGAAGGTGAGTAGTACACGATATTCCTGAGTGCATTCCACTTGCCGGTATCGGTAGCATCTGTGACCACCTTATCTACCTGCACGGTCCTCGTCTGATCTCCCGACCATACAGGGGAGTTTTTATTCGGCTGCACGCAGATGGAAAAGCGGCTTCCGAGATCATCTCCGAGATCGCACTTGGCTGCGTTGCTGTAGCCACCTTCTCCCGGTCCGTAGTGCAGCTCCTTATACCAGTGGACCGTGTATTTGCTGCCCACTTTGCCGTTGAATGCAGAAACTTCCTGCGTCACCAGCGGCATCGCTGATCCGAGTACCATGACCAGGGCAAGTGTCATGGTCAGCAGGCGCTTGAATGCGCCGATAATCTTGTTGTCTGTCATTGCATCTTTCTCCTTTCGCTGGGTTAGATCATCATAAATGCGAGGATGATCACCGGCATGCTGATCAGGATCATGACTCCTGTCAGGATCCAGGAAAGTCTGTTGGCAGCCTTCTCACTCAGATACAGCTGCATCCCTGCTTCATCCGTGCAGATGATCACCTCGTCGTTTGGTTTTTTGTCTTTGTCTTTCGTCATGTGATGTCCTTTCCCGCAAAATCCGGGCACGAAAAAAGGCGCTCAAACCATTTCTGATCTGAACGCCTAATGTGTCACGATATTGCGTTTGTTGTGTTTTTTATATAATTATTCTTCTTCGGTCAGTACTGTTAGTTACAGAGGAGGGGTTACAGGGGAGGAGACGTGAAAATGTGTCCACATTACGATTGTAGTAATTCCATATGGGCTACCCTATCTCGCATCGTCTCTCGTTTTCTGCCTCTCACGGTGTCTGCCGTAGAATTCCATAGCAGCGGCTATATAATCCTCGCGCTTGGATATTGGCAGTCCCGGCGGGAACAACCTGCTGAAACGGTCGCCCCTCAAAACTATCCTCTCCTTTTGGTTCGGCTTCTCCTCAAGCATGATGGCTTCGATGGATTCCGGGGTGAGCTTCCCTTCTTCCGCCATCCTTCTCATGCGCTTGGCCTGAGTATGCGATGGTGTGCACTGCTCCAGTTCCATACATTCCCATATGTGTCCCTGCTTGAGGCGAGGGATATATGAAAGCTCAACAGCAGGTCTTAAAGCTATCACTCCGTCATCGACCATATCCAGGATCTCAGGAATGAGCTCAGTGAGACGTATATATTTCCTTACGGTCTCATGACTTTCTCCCACCTCACTTCCGAGTTGTTTGGCTGAAGTATTGAACTTCTCCAACGATGTTGGAGAAGTTAGATCCGTTCTCTGACCCTGTCGCTTCATCGCATCAAGCTTCATCTTATATGCGAAGGCTTTCTCGCTCGGCAGGATCTTCGATCTCTGGAAGTTAGCGTCCACCATGAAGATGGTCGCTTCATCCAGACTCATCTCGACTATCTCACATCTGAGTGTCGGAATACCTGCTATTTGGCATGCTCTCAGCCTCCTGTGTCCGGAAAGCAGTTCGTATCTGCCGTCCTCCTTCTTCCGAACCGTTGCCGGCGTCAGGATGCCGTTCGTCCTGATGGACTCAGCGAGGTTCATCATGTCCTCATCATCCTGCACCTTGAATGGATGGTCAGGAAACGGGTCTATTTCCTCAAGCGGGATCTCGTATATACGCTTCAGCTTCGCATCGTCCCTTTCCTCCTGCGATGAGAACAGCTCATCGAGCGATGGCAGTCTCATCTCTACGCTTTTCTCGTTCGCCAATTCTCATCACCTCTTTCGTCAATGCCTCATACGCCTTTGCAGGCTTCGATTCTCGGTCGTACTCGAAGATGCTCTGTCCGGCCTTGGATGCCTCTGCCGCTTTTACTGCGACAGGTATCTGGGTATCGAATATCCTGATCTGCATCCCGTACTTCATCCTGATAGTGTCGATGACCTCTTTCGCGAGATTTGTCCTGCTGTCTACGAGCGTCATGACTATGCCTTCGATCTTCAGTTTGTCGTTCGTATGGTTTCTTACCATATCTATGCTCCTCATCAGCTGTGTCATGCCCTTAGCAGGCAAAAATTGAGCCTGTACGGGGATTATTACGCTGTCAGCGGCTGTCAGGGCATTTATGGTTATCATGCCCAGAGACGGCATACAATCGATCAGGATATAGTCGTAATCGTTCTTAACCGTCTTCAGGAGATTCGAGAGTACCTTCTCTCTGCTCATGGCATTCACAAGCTGACTCTCCATGGAAGACAGATCCAGATTAGACGGTATCAGATCGACACCCTCGGGATGATGGATGATCGTATCCTGAACTATCGGCTTATATTCCTGTGTAGCCAGATACATCAGCCTGCCAAGTGATTTCTCAAGTGCGTCGCCGTTCCACCCGAGAGCTGCTGTCAGATCAGACTGCGGATCTGCGTCGCACAAAAGAACTCTCTTTCCCTGCCTGGCTAATCCAACGCCGAGATTCATAGTAGTCGTTGTTTTGCCGACGCCGCCCTTCTGATTACATATTGCTATCGTCTTCGCCATCAACTCACCTCCAACGGTATCCTGATAACTGCAGAGCAGTCCTCTCTGGAGCAGTTCTGAATCATGTGATCAATCCTGAACCATTCGAACACTTCCTGACCGAAGAGCGTGTCATGGAAACGCCAGTAAACAGATTCTGCATACTCCTCACACTCCCCA
>JBGUVT010000132.1:0-2248 GCA_045220485.1 Anaerovoracaceae bacterium
CCATGTATCTCTTCTCGAGCTCTGCATATTCGGCTGCCGTGTAGTATTCGGCATAAGGATCACCTATACTGCTTACGATTTCTTTGAGCTGCTCATCACTTATTTCTTCAGGCACACTTTCTGCGATAGGATCCTGACCTATCATTTCCATAATCGTATAGTACTTGCCGTATGACTTATCCAGATTGGTGAAATAATCATATTCACTGTCCTTGATAAAATGGCCCATGCCGAACACCTTTGTGCACAGCAGGATCACCGCAAGGCATGCGGCAGCACCCAGAATGAACGAAATCAGAAAGCCCAGCTTCCTTCCCTGCTTTTTAACAGGTTCGGGTTTCTCCGGCTCATCACCGATAAAAGGCTCATCGGTCACTCCGTCATCCACGTTATAGTAAGCGGTGTCTGAAAGATCCAGCCCCATTTTTTTATCTTCATTTATTTCTTTGATCAGATCTTCATGCATTACTCAGCACCAGCAGGTAATATTTCTCTCGCGATAACCTGCGCCTTTCTTACGTCTCTCCAGGTATTGATTTCTATATTGCAGTAGATGTCCACTCTGCCCTCAGTAACTGCCTCATATGCTTCTGCAGCATTTCTGAAAATCACAGCATCTATGCTTCTTCCATCGGCAGAAACAAGTGAGAACCTAGCCATTTTATCATCGTCTTTAAGAAATCTCCACCCTCTTACTTCAGCATTCCTTATAAGGAATACCGGGACCTCATTATCCTTGCCGCATGGCTCCAGCATCTGCAAGGCCTCAGCCAGATCCAGATCTATATCATCGGTTCTGATTTCCGCATCGCATGTATGCGTCTCATCAAGAAGATCCGACTTATCCTCGAGCATCAGACCTATATCTTTATTGAGATCCTTCCTCAGATTTTCCATGTTGGAAGCGTCAATGGTAAACCCGCATGCTGCACTGTGTCCGCCGAAGCTGATAAATCTTTCCCTGTATTTGTCGAGCATCTCATACAGATTCACACCGGGTATCGATCTGCCCGTTCCTTTATATGTATCGCCATTTCTCGATATTACTACGACAGGCCTGTTTATCTTTTCCCTGAGTTTTCCCGCAACGATTCCCAGAACTCCTTCGTGTGAATCATTTATCTCGACTACCACGAAGTCTCCTTTGTCAAGCTCATTGTCGAGCATTGATCTTCCTCTCTCGTAGGCTTCATCCTGAAGCCTTCTGCGCTCCCTGTTGGCTTCTATCAGCTCGGTACAGCATTCTCTGATCTCCTGCTCATCATCTGACAGGAGAAGTCTTACACCTAAAGATGCATCGCCCAGTCTGCCTGAAGCGTTGATCTTAGGCGCTATACCGAATGATATATCACTGGCCTTAAGGTTTCTGTAGTCGAGAGCAGATCTGTCTATCAGTTCTCTCAGACCCCTGTTCCGGCACCCCAGATGTATGCTTCTCAGGCCGCATTTTACCATAGTGCGGTTCTCGCCCGTCATAGGCATTATATCTGCAATAGTGCCTACTGTCGCAAACTCAAGCACCTCTGCCATCAAAGTACCCGGAACGCTGCGTTCCCTGGCGATCGCTAGCGCCAGTTTATATGCTACTCCTACTCCCGCAAGGCCTTTGAAAGGATACTCATCTTCCGGAAGTCTCGGATTTATGATAATTCCTTCTGCCTTGCTTTCACTCATGTTGTGGTGATCGGTCACAAGAGTGCCAATACCAAGTGAATGGGCATATGCAGTCTCTTCTGCTGATGATGAACCGCAGTCCACTGTTACTATGAACTCGCCGCCATCCTCGCGTATCCTGTCTATGGACTCCCTGTGAAGACCATAACCCTCGTCGAGCCTTGAAGGGATATAATATGTTACATTATCTGTCAGTGAGCCGATGACCTTCATTAAAAGAGCAGTCGAAGTGATGCCGTCGACATCATAGTCACCGTATATGACTATGCGCCTGCCCTCATCGACCGCATTTAGCAAAGAATCCACCCCTTCGCGCATGTTAGCGAGCAGGAATGGATCATATGCCAGTCTCGGTTTCGGAGAGAAGAATTCTTCGAGCATCTCCTCTCCGATACCGCGTGATTCTATTATTTCAAGTATTTTTGAATGAATGGTCATCTGGTGTCTGACATTGATCAGTAAAGTGAGAACGGATTTACATGGTTTCCGTCCTTAAATACGGTAAAGTGCAGATGAGGTCCGGTCGACGCGCCCGTGGTTCCGATATATCCGAGCACGCTGCCCTTCGTTACAT
>JBGUVT010000133.1:0-3564 GCA_045220485.1 Anaerovoracaceae bacterium
ATCGTAGCAATTGTAGTACTGCACTCCAGTCCTTGTGTTATAGCAGGACGTGTATATGGTTATTTCATATTTTTTATCTCCCAAATCGCAAAGTCCACGCTGTTGAGCAACGGATCCTAGAATATGGAAAAACTGACTAACACTGGACATCTCATCTTCTGCTGACAGAGAATTCACTTTTGTGAACGCAACTCTGGCAAACCTGGACTGTGACGACAGGTCTCCCGGAAGGCCCATTCCGCCCATTCCCCTGCTGTATACATCAAGCTCAAGGCCTGGACAGAAAGTATTATCAGGGGTGCCGGTTCTCAAATGCCTGTAATTGTTTAGGCTGAAAAGCTGCTTATCAAAAGGCGGATTGTTAGTCATTACTCCAACAGGGTTATCATACACTTTGAGTCCTTCATTAACGGATTCAACTGTGATCACAGCATCTTTATCCGCTATCATCCAGTGCAGAGGAGAGAGTGGAAGCTGCTCGCTGAACGAAATGTCTGCTAAATTGATCCTCTCTAAAAGCGAACGGGCATCGCCAACGTTTTCGCATTGACCGAGTATCCAAGGGATGAACTCGAAAGGGGCGATGTTGTCTTTATCCGGAACAGTCTCAAAGTAGTGGGCGTTTCCCTCGAAATTAAGGCCTGCCATCCCAAGTCCTTTTTCGTTTACTGCTTCATAGTAAAGCGGATAGTCCTGCATAACATAAGCTGTTCCTATCATCGCCAGATGGCTTTCCATTTTTCCTTTCGTTCTGAATTCGAAGGGATATTTCCTAGGTGTAATTACGACCTCTTCTCCATACGAAAACTCGTAGTCAAAAGTTCTGCCAAAATAAAAGTCTTTTGTCTTATAAGTAGCTGCTGTACACATGTCTCACCCTCCATTTTTCATTATAGAGTCATCTCGATAATCAGTTTTTCATTTTTTGGCTTACAGCCTCTTCAGAAGAGCTGTCACCTCACAATGTGATGTCGTCAAGGTAACGGATACAATTTTGTCTATGTTGTCGTTAAGGTGAAGGATACAATTTTTAAAGTCCGGATGTATAATTCGTATATTTATGCGATCACGTTCTTGAATAGTAAAAGGCCGGAGAACTTTTACTCCGGCCAATGGTTTGTGCAGTTTTAAGTGATTATCATTCGAAATCATATGATTTGCATACAGGTGCATGAGCCTCTGCCGATTCCTTATCGTACCAGATGAGGTTCTTTCCTGTCTCCTTATCGAAGAGCTGGATGAGCTCAGGCATCACATCGAAGTGCACCTTGCTTCCCATCGAAACATCTTCTGCCAGTCCGATGGTCGGGATGACCATTACGACCTCATCATCTCCGCTGCGGGCATGGAGGTTGTACTCGGAACCAAGGAGTTCGGATACTTCGATCACAGCTGTAAGTTCGCCTGAACCGACACGGATGTGCTGCGGACGGATACCCGCAATTATGTCGCATGGCGCCTGACCATTATGCTTAAGCGCTTTCTGCTGGAAGTCCGAGAGTTCAAATTTTACTCCGCGTATCTCCGCATAGTACTTTCCGCCCTCAAGCAGCAGTCTGCATCCTTCGAAGAAATTCATCACAGGCATTCCTATGAATCCCGCAACAAACAGGTTGACCGGCTTGTTGAACACATCACGAGGCGTGCCTATCTGGTTCACATATCCATCCTTCATGATAACGATACGGTCGCCGAGAGTCATGGCTTCTGTCTGGTCATGCGTTACATACATGAACGTGGTGTTGATGCGCTGACGGAGCTTTATGATCTCAGCACGCATCTGGTTTCTCAGCTTAGCGTCGAGATTCGAAAGAGGCTCGTCCATGAGGAACACCTTAGGATCACGTACCATGGCGCGGCCGATAGCAACACGCTGGCGCTGACCGCCGGACAGAGCCTTTGGTCTGCGCTCCAGATACTGTGTGATGTCGAGGATCTCCGCGACTTCATTTACTTTCTTATCGATCTCATCCGGTTTAGCCTTTTTCAGCTTCATGGCGAAGGCCATGTTCTCACGGACTGTCATATGCGGATACAGAGCATAGCTCTGGAATACCATTGCGATATCGCGGTCCTTAGGCGAGATATCGTTCATCAGCTTGCCGTCGATATAAAGTTCGCCGCCGCTGATGTCCTCAAGTCCTGCTACCATGCGGAGCGTTGTGGATTTACCACAGCCCGATGGTCCGACCAGTACGATGAACTCCTTGTCCTTGATATCGATGTTGACGTCATGGACTGCAGTTACCTCGTTGTCATATACCTTTTTTAACCCTTTTATGATTACTTCTGCCATATATACAGCCCTGACAAACGGGACTCCTCCCGAGTGCCTCGCGACCGCCCGCAAGGGACGCGCCGCATTACGACAGGTCTCCACACTGCCGCACCGCGAGCCGGCGGATAGTTCCTCCTTTCTTTAGGACGAAAGATCAGATCGTGGAGTGATCAGGCGCCCTTTAGTTGGTAGTTATTCCGGAGCTGTCCGGCCGTAAAGCCGGGTCATTTTTAATATTTCCTCAGCGAGTTCTTCTGTGGCTGCGCCGGGTCTCATCCTCCAGGTCCAGTTACCCATAGGTACTCCCGGTGCGTTTATCCTGGCCTCATCGCCGAGTTCCAGCCAGTCCTGCATCTGTGCGACGAACAGCCTCGCAACGGAACTCATGCCCCCGCGGAGGACTCCCCTGCAGAAGCCTTCCTCTTCGTTCAGACCGAAGTATTGCTTTGCAGTTGACAGTTCCTCCTCGCCGGCTATTGCAAGCCAGCCTGCCAGCGTGTGGTTGTCATGAGTACCGGTATAGCAAATGCAGTTGCTTACGAAATTATGAGGCCTGAATGCCGTGTTATTCATGGCGTCAAAAGCGGCTACCAGCAGCTTCATGCCCGGGAATCCTGATTCCTTAAGCAGCTGCCTGACCTCAGGTGTTGAATAGCCAAGGTCTTCCGCTATGAAATCAAGCTGCGGGAAACGTTCCTTAAGTGTGTCCACGAGCCGGATCCCGGGTCCCTTGACCCAGTGTCCGTTCCGTGCGGAAGTCTCTCCATATGGAACGGCGAAATAACTCTCGATCCCTCTGAAGTGGTCGATGCGCATCCTGTCGAACAGTTCTCCCGCACCGGCTATCCTGCGGACCCACCAGCTGAAACCGTCTGCCTCCATTGCATCCCAGTCATACAGCGGGTTTCCCCAAAGCTGTCCGTCCGCGCTGAACAGATCAGGCGGAACTCCGGCAACCTCTACGGGAATGTTCTTTTCATCCAGCCGGAACCAGTGAGGTTCTGCCCAGACGTCTGCGGAATCAAGCGCAACATATATCGGAATATCACCGATAATGGAGATGCCGGCATCATTTGCGTATGCCTTCAGCTGTGCCCACTGGCGATAGAACAGGAACTGTATGTATTCATACATTTCCACTTCTTCGCGGAGCTCACTTCTCCATTTTGCGCAGGCCTCAGGTCTGTGCAGCCTTATGTCCTCATCAGGCCACTCGAACCACGGGCGTGAATCGAAGTGCTGTTTCAGCGCCATGAAGAGCGCGTAATCAGGAAGCCACGCTTTCT
>JBGUVT010000134.1:0-4142 GCA_045220485.1 Anaerovoracaceae bacterium
TGACAGGAACCTTATCACCAAGCTCTTTTTTTACCATTCTGAGACCTTCGAGGATGATAGGAAGCCTGCCATCCTTGTCAACATCGACGAGTCTGGCTTTGTCCACCTCATCAAGGCTTGCGAGAGCAGGTTCCTCGAGTTGAGCTATATTGTGGTCAAAGTATCTGATCTTTGAGCCCATTGCTTCCGCCATTCCGCGAAGAGTTGTAGACAGTCCTGCGCCGTCCGAATGAAAAGTGTCGTAAATATACTGCTCAAGTTCAAGCATCTTCTGTGATGAAAAGTAATAATCCTTTACTTTCAGTCCGATCATCGGGGCAAGAGTTTCCCCTGTATCGATGCAGCACATTATGCGGTCGACTTCCTTGCCTTCGCTCAGCAGTCTGTCCCTTTCAAGTGCCGTGAGCTCATCCTTCGGTATTTCCAGTCCATGTCCGTATTGTTCGATTATACCCATTTTTTACTTCCTCTTTTAAGTTAGCAATGCCGGAGTCCCTTATCGGGGTTCCGGCATATGCTTATGGATTTTTTATGGAGATTTTTTTAGTTATTGATTACCTTGTTCTCTTTCCAGTCCCACTTGCCCTTGAGTGTGATGTTCTCATACCAAGGAACGAAGTACGAAATGATAGCGAATATTGCGAGCAGGAAGAGATACCAGTTGTTCGGGATGATGTCGAGCGGGCTTACTCTTCCTTCACACATGCTTGCAACTACGAGGAACTGAGCTCCGTAAGGAATGAGTCCCTGCATGATGCATGTGAACATGTCGAGGATCGAAGCAGTCTTTCTAGGGTCGATGTCATACTTCTCGC
The DNA here is from genome assembly GCA_045220485.1 of Anaerovoracaceae bacterium. Taxonomy (GTDB): domain Bacteria; phylum Bacillota; class Clostridia; order Peptostreptococcales; family Anaerovoracaceae; genus Crickella. The sequence goes on from JBGUVT010000134.1 coordinate 816, forward strand.
TGATCTCTCTTGCCATAGGACCGTCAACGATGATAGCAACAGTATTGTTTGCTGTAGCCATGTCTGTCAGAGCAGCAAGTGCGCTGAGTCCGACCTGAGCCGACTTCTTGCCCCTGAATGTCTTCGACAGCTTCTCGATAAGCCAGTCGAGACCGCCGTAGTGCTTAGCCATCTCAGCGATACCGCCGCAGAGCATGGACAGCAGGAATACTTCGATCATTCCCTGGAAACCTGCCCAGACATTACCTGCGAAGTCCATGGCTGTGATGTCGCCGTAAGCCATTCCGATGATGCCTGCTGCGAAGATACCGATTGTCAGTACCAGGAATACATTCATTCCGATAAGAGCAAGAACGAGTACGAGCAGATATGGGATAACCTTTACGAAATCGAATCCGCCTACCTCGAGAGCCTGAGCTGTTTCTGGTCTTCCGAAGATAACGAGGAGGATGATCGTAACGATCGCTGCAGGGAATGAAATCCAGAAGTTAGTTCTGAACTTATCCTTGAGTTCTACATGCTGAGTTCTTGTAGCTGCGATAGTTGTATCCGAGATCATGGACAGGTTGTCTCCGAACATAGCGCCGGAAACTACTGCTGCCATAACGAGCGGGAGGCTGAGTCCTGCCTTGTCAACAACGCCGAGAGCGATAGGTACGAGAGCTCCGATTGTTCCCATCGAAGTTCCTGTAGCTGTTGCAAGGAAGGATGCGATGATGAAAAGACCTGCTGTGAGCAGAGATGCAGGGATGATCGATACTCCCAGATTGACTGTAGCGTCAACTCCGCCCATCGACTTTGCAACTGCAGAGAACGCACCTGCGAGCAGGTAGATCATGAGCATTGCCATTACGTCTTCGTTAGCTGCGCCTTTTGCAAAGATCGAGAAATTAGTGTTGATTCCTGCCTTGTAGTTCATTGCGAATGCAACGAGTACTGCGATGAACATCGCTACTACTGCAGGGAACTGATAGAATGCCATCTCTACGCCCTTGGACTGCAGAATGATTCCTGCGCCGAGGTAGATGATGATGAATACAGCGAATGGCACGAGCGCCAGACCGCTGCTCTTCTTCTGATTATCCATGATAATTTACTCCTTTTTCTTTTTGATATATTTTTCTTTTTTTATTAAGCAACATAAAAGCTGCATCTCAGCAGCTTTTCTAGTCTAATCTTTTTTTATTATTTGTACAATAATTTCCAGATCTGTTTTTTCATGTTAATTATTAAACAAATCTATAATTGTAGTTAGTCTACAATAAATTCAGATAAATTCTGTAGCTAATCACGATTTTTTAAGATCATTTGGTTTGGGTTAAGACTGTGTTCATTTTCTTTTAGTATTGCCTCATGTTTGCATAGTAAATAGTAATTGTTTCTAGCGTCTGAGGATCCAACCTGCGGAACGTTCTATTCTCTCCGCTGCTTCGAGACGTTCCTGCACCGCTTTAAAGTCTATAACAAGGTCTCCTCCGGATATCGCGACAGGTATCTTATCATCGAAAGAATATGTGTGAGCAAAGTCGTTATTGATAAAGTCATAAACCAGGACCGTCTTCTTTTCCGGATCAACTATCCAGTATTCTTTCACACCCGCACGCATATATCTGTTTAGCTTGATGAGCAAATCTACACGCCTGCTTGAGGGCGACATTACCTCCATAATGAAATCCGGAGCATGCTGATCAGTTTCAGGCTCATCCTTTTCTCTTTCGCACACTACAAGTAGGTCCGGCTGAAGTCTGTCCTTTTTTCTGTTATCAAACTCAACATCGAGCGGAGCAATATACGGCATGCAATGGTGGCCATGCTCAGCCGCATAATTACTCATAATAGTATGGACAGTACCTGCAATTATCTGATGTATTGATGTCGGTGACGCCAGATCATAAATGACCCCATCTATCAGTTCAACACGTATCTCATCCGGAATCTTATCGAGATCATCAGTCGTATACTCTCCCTGTCTCCTGACAGGGATCTTATATCTTGGATGCATGGGCAGCCCCTCTTCAGATATCTCATATTTGCCGCCGAAAGCATCCGTCATATCAGTTGTTTCAAGAGCACCGGTCCCGTACAGATCGTAAGCCGGACCAGACTCCCTTACCCGGACCACTTCATGTCCCAGAATATCTGTATACACCTCATACCTGCTCTTATCTGCTCGTTTAAGAGCTGCCTCGAGAGCATCCATCGTCTTAAAGTGCGGTCTTCTGGTAGTTCCGGAGAATACCTTCTGGATAGTTGCCAGCGGAACGCCTGACTTTTCGGACAGCATCTCATAAGTGTAGTGCAGTCTTTCTCTTGCAGCCCGCATCTCCTCTATCGTCATCATTGTTATCACCTCACTGTTCAGATACCATTTGCCATCCATTTCATTACCATTATATCATTTACATACCATTTTGCTGTGTTTTTTGAGTACAAAAAAGCGCAGCTTTTCGCCACGCTATTGATGTCTCGTGCTACTTCTTTTCTCCCAGACGTGTAGGGCCGTACTCTCTGACTGCATCCATGAGTATCGCCGGGGCAAGTTCTTTTGTATAATGACCTATCAGTCTTGGACCGACTGAGTCTATCATAGGCATGGCGGGCAGCCTGTCGACTTCCTTACCGTCAAAGTAAGCACTCATCCGCTCATTCGATGTCATCTGATCTTTTCTTACTGTCATCTGGTCCTCCTCAGGAGCTGCGCATATTCCGCTCCCGCTTCGCCTTCAAAACTGAATTCATCTTCTGTTACCGCAGATCCCGGCTTCTTAACGATAATATCCTCATCCCAGTTTCCGTTGATCAGCTTCTGCATGACTTCATTGCCGCCCGGTACGATCCTTCTTTCGAGGCAGAAACGCTCAGCGCATTCATCAGCATAGGCTATTACAGGTTCCATTTCATAGCAGCCTGTATCTATCACGGTGACGCTCGTATAAGAATCAAGCATCATCTTCATTAGTTTGTCTGCTTTTCTTTTTCCGTATTTTGCCAGATAGCTTTCGAACATGTCGAGAAGAGCGCCTTCATCCTTGCTCCACCCGCCTGTCAGATACATGTGACCGGCTTTGAGGTAATTTCGCCTGTCCCTTTTGCCGGTGCAGAGCATCATATTGACACAGTCATCGAAACGCGGCATCGCAAGGACAGCCTTTTCAGTATGCCATCCCACAGCTCCGTTGCCGCAGAGTCCGTATCCCAGAATAATAAGATCAGCTCCGTCTTTTTCAGCACGGTTTATTTCAGCCTGTATCACCTCACGCAGCTTGTCGGGATCATTATGATGACCTCTCTCCTGCCACCATATTTCAATTCCCTGTATTCCAAAAT